>CAZDVP010000016.1:0-22978 GCA_964508865.1 uncultured Bacteroides sp.
TTTCGCGCAGGTCGCGCTGCGATTTGTTGCCGAAGATTTTGCTGAGAAAAGCGTTGATGTTCATTTATGGTGGGGTTGTTTTATTGTTCTGAATTAGGGGCGGGAAAGAGTTCTGACAGCGGGGGTTGGGCCGCGGCGTTCGGCGAGCGGATGCGCAAAACGCGCGCAACCGTGGGCGCTATGCGGCGCGCATCGACCTCGGAGGTTAGCCGCGCCGAAGGCAAATGGCCGGGGGCATAGATTATCACCGGGGCCACCGATGCCGACGAGCGAATGGTTGTGCGGCCGGGGTTATGGGGCTCGGCAAAGTCGTTGACAACGACCCAGCCGGGAATTACTTCAACGAAGAGGTCGGGCGCCGAGGCAACTATGGTGTTGCGGCGCTGCGAGGCGGGGCGGCGTCCTTCGAGAATGTCGTCGAGAGTGTAGGCGTTGGCAACTCCGGTCATGCGCATCAGGAACTTGGCGGCATCGTTGCGCAGGTCCTCGAGGTTTATGTTATGGGAGTCAATGAGTTTGCGGTTGAGGTAGAAACCGCCGCGGTCGTAGTCGGTGACCCATTCGCCATTGCCGTGGCGGGCAATGAGATACATGTTGAGCAGCGACAGGGCCTTGCGAGGCGAGAATTCGCCGGTGTTGAGCTGCCATTTCGAGTCGTCGGGCTCGGTTGAAGCGGGCGCGGGCGTTCCGGCCAGCAGAACCATTGTCGGGCCGGCGGCTTCGGCGGCGCGGAGCAGACGGGCCACCTCGCGGTCGAGCTTGAGGTAGGCGTCCATGGTTTCGAGGCGGGCGCCGGTGTCGGTGCTGCCGGCAAAGGGAGCCACAGTGTAGCCCACCGAGAGCATATCCATTGCGTCGCGTGCGCCCAGGCGCATGGTGCGGATATATTCCTCGGCCATGTCTGTAACCTCATGGTTGGCGGGCGGGGCGGTTTTCAGGTCGGCGAACTTGTTTTGGCCGCTGAAGGTGTGGCGGAACGGATAGTAGCGCTTATGGGCGGGCAGGGCCGGATAGGAAGCAACGTCGAGGCTCGGCGACCAGCAAATCGTGTCGATTCGGTTGGCCAGCGGCTGCGAGAAGTTGCGGGCGGTTATGGCCGTGGGCACTTCGCGGTAGTAGGTCGTGGTGGCCCACTGGCCGTTGGCATCGTTGATCCAGAAGGCGGAGTTGCCTGCATGGCCGGCCATTATGATTGCCCGCGAGGCATCGGGGGCCAGGGCGTGGACATAGCCGGCGCCTCCGCCGTCAATGCGGATTTCGTCGGCCAGGGTTGACACCCGCAACGCGGCGGGCGAGAGGGTTTCGGTTGTGTAGTTGCCGAGCTGCGAGGGATCGAGCAGCGTTGGCTGGAGCATTTTGCGCTCGAGCGAGTAGGTCGACGCGTCGGCTATGCCGTTGACTGCAGGTTCGGCGCCGGTGTAGAGAATGGCCAGCGCGCCGGCGGCGTCGATTCCCGAGCCATAGTCGACCTGGTCGAGCGTAACGCCGTTGGCCATGAGCTTGTTGAGTCCGTCGGGGCCGAAGTAGCCGCCAAGCAGTTCGAGATAGTCGGAACGTAAACCGTCAACAACGATGCTCAGAACCAGCTGCGGACGCTGGCGCACGTTGGCGCGCGGCTCCGAGGCCCAACCCTGAACCAGAGTGAGCAGCGTAGCGGCCAGCGCGAGCGTTGGGCCTGAGATTAAGTGTTGCTTTTTAGCGCGTTTCGACATTTCAATATGTTGGCAATGCTGCGCACGGCGTCGGCGGCTATGAGGGGCCAGAAGGCCGCGTTCATGGCGCGCCCCAAAACGGGGGCCGCAACAGCTAATGCTATCAAGAGTGCAAAGTTAACAAAAAAATACCACATTTCGGCCTTTTTTGCCTTTTTTATCCATGGCAAAATCGCGCCGAGCACGCAAAACGGGTTCAGCCAGAGCAGCAGCAGGTTAGGCGACGAGGCTTCATGGGTTGAAACGAACACCAGAAAGGTGATTACCAGCCCGGCCAGAAAGAGCATGCCAAAGTAGATTGAGTCGAAAATGCGTCCGCCCTTAGAGAAGCTGACAATCAGCGAAATGGCGAAGATGTAGAGCCCGACGGCCAGCGGCGTCAGCGGCCAGGGAGTCGGGCGGGGCAGGGCGGTTTGCTCGCCGTGGGCAATCGTTTCCGTTACCACTCCGGCGGCGGGAAGTTGCTCCATGAGTTCCACCGGGGCGAAGGCTGCCTCGGCTTTTGAAATCGGGCGGTCGAGGCCGCGGCCCAGCGCAAGGTCGATTCCGAACTGATACCAGGGGTAGAGCCGGTGGTAGCGCTCCATTTCGGCGCGGAAAGTTGAGTTGGCCGGCTCGCGCGAGAGCAGGGGGCTACCGGCGGCCTGCTCGATAACGGCCAGCGGGCGGGTCGCGCAATTGTCGAGCACGTAGTTATAGCGATAAACCTTGTTTTCGGGCCGCAGGTTGATTGACACCAGGTCGATTACCCGCTGAACCTGAGCGGAATCCAGGTCGAGAACCTGCTCTACCACCTGGCGGCCCTCGTTGCGATATGAGTCGAAGAAGAATTCGGTCGGGTAGGCCCAACATTCATAGTCGGTTTGGCCGCTTACAAAGCGGTAAACAAAGTTCGGGGAATTGAAGTCAAACACGCCCCAGTTAACCACCAGGTCGCTGCCGCGGTCGTCGCGTACGCGCAGCCCGGTGTGGCCTTCGAGCTGGTAGATTTCGGTGCCGGGCAGGGCTGTGAGCAGACTCACAACGGTTTCCGCGCGGCCGGTCAGGGCCAGCGCCGCGATTGCCAGAATCAAAACAATCCGTTTCATGGCTGCAAAGGTAGCAATAAATTTTAATAAAATCAGTCCGGTCAGACCAATTAAATCGGACTGACCGGACCAAAGTTAAAATTTCGAAGGGAATGTTGCTCAGAGAACCACCTTGCGGCCTTCGGGAGTGATGAAGATGCCGCGTTTGGGGTTGACCACTGCGCGACCCTGGAGGTCGAAGTAGCGGGCAGGACGGCCGTTAGCCTTGATTTCGCTGATGGAAACTTGGCCGAAGGGCTGGTTCTTTTCGTAGTCGAACTCGTAGGTGTCGGTTTCGGGCATGGTAGGCTCGGGAACTTCGTAGCCGGCGGGGGCGTCGATCAGTTCCATGTACCAGCGCGAAGCAATGGCGCCGGTGGTCCAGGTAACGATTTTGCGGCCTGCGTCGAGGTGCATTGCCGAGTAGGTGCCGCCGTTGGTGGAGCTGACAACCGAGTGGCCGGAGGCGACGCTGCTGACGAAGTATTCGCCGGCGTTGGCTTCGGTGTCGGCCATGGTGAACTGAGTGCTTGCGGCAGAGGGAGCTACGGCAACGTATTTGTTGTGTTCCTTGTTGAGGAACTTGAAGGCGCCTTCGGTTTCAGCGGTTTTGGCAACGAAAATCGAGGAGTTGTCTTCGGCCTCGGTCGAGGTCATCTTGGTGCCGTCGGAAGCCATGAAAATGGGGTTGGTGAACGAGGCATAATGGCCGTCGTGGGCCGAAGTGAGGCGGTAGCCGCCTTCGGCAACCACCTGCATCAGGCCGTTGCCTTCATATTCGAGCTTGTTGGCTGCAACGTAGGTGCGGTAGGAGGGGACTGCGGCATAGCTTTCAACAGCCTGGTCGAAGAGCTCTTTGGAGCGGATGGGCTGGCCAACGTATTTCGATTCGAAATCGTCGTTTTCGGCGCGGTAGTCGAGCAACTGGCGGGTCATTTCAATAGCAACCTTGTTGCCCTTGTCTTCGCTGTAGGTGTAGCGTCCGTCGGTGATTTCTTCGAGGGCCAGGTCGAGGTAGCAGCCGGAAATCGGCGAACCTTCTTCCCAGAAGAACGCGAGCTTGTTGTTAGCCTGCCAGGCCATGGTCGAGTAGACCGATGCGCCCGACGAGATGCGGTAGCGGCCATCGAAGCTGGTGAAGCAATCGGGGGTTGCGAAGTCGGTTCCGGAGCGGAGGGCCTTGTAGGCGATGCTGACGTAGTTGCGGCCACCGCCGTAGGGGAAGGATTGCAGAGCCAGGTAGATCTGCTCGTTGGTTTCGTTGTCGACAACGGGGAGAATCATGATTTCACCGTCGCAGGCGTTGACGGTGCCGAAGCCCATGTCGGTGAGCACAGCGTCCATCCAGTGGCCTTCGGCCTTGGTGGCATTGGTGTAGCGGAAAATGTTGAAGTTGCGGTTGCCGGTGCGGCAGCGGCCGGCAATCATAACGGAACCGTCGGGGAGTTCTTCGGCCTTACATTCGTCGCCGCGGCCAATCATTACGGGGCAAACGTCGGTGCCGCCCAGAACGTTCCAGTTCTTGCCGAAGTCGTCGGAGTAGAGCACCCAGTTGCGGGTGGTGGCGCTGTTGCCGTCGTTTTGCGAGGCCATTACGGCATAAACGCGGTAGTAATCGCCAACCTTAACGTAGCGGCTCTGCATGATGCGGCCCGAGCCGATGAAGTGGGAGTCGATTTTGCCGTAGACGGGTTCGCCGTTGAAGAGGTCGAGCAGGTCGTAGGTGATGCGCTCGGGGTCGCTCCAGGTCTGGCCGCCGTCTTCGGAGAACCAGCGCACGCACTGGTTAGGCTTGTCGTAGCGGCCGCTCCAGAGGCTGGTGGGACCGCCAACGGCCATGAGCAGCAGCTTGCCGCTTTCGCGGTCGGCAACGAGGGCGGCATCGCCGAAGGCATAGTTCCAGTATTTGTTGGGGTCCTGTTGAGCCTGGGCAATGGGGAGTTTATCGCGGAAAATCGAGTCGGGGGGAGTGGTAACGGCTACGCCCTGGGCGTTGCGCAGGTAGTCGGGTTCGGTCCAGGTCTGGCCGTTGTCGTCGGAAGTTACAATCTGCAGCGAAATGTTGCCGCTGAAGCCGATGTCGCTGCCATGGTGGCGATAGTCGAAAATGGCAACGAGGCGGCCGGCGTGTTCGCCTTCAAAAACGCGGGCAATTGCGGGGATGCGGCGTTCAACACCCTGGTGGGGGAAGAGCTTGATGCCGGCGCGGGTGTTGCTGGGAATCAGCGAGCGGCGAACGGTTACGTAGCAGTCGCTCATGATCATGCCTTTGCCATTGATTGAGTTCTGAACGAAGCTGGCCATGCGGGTGTCGTCGAAGCCTTCGGCGCTGATGCGGGTGTTGTGGGTGGTGAGGGTAACTGCTGAGCCGCCGTTGGGGGTAACGGTGGTTGTTGCGTCATATTCGCCGTTGGTTCTGGCCAGGAAGGAGTAGGAGTAAATGCTGTTGCCGATGCCGGCCGAGAAGTTCCAGGTGAAGTTGCCGTTGGAGCCGTTAGAGCCGGATTCGAGCTGGAAGTCGCCGTTGCGGTTGGCAGCATCTTGAGGGTTCTCCGTGGTTGTCATGTTGTTCGACGAGCCGGAGAAGATAACAGTGGGTTCAGAGTTGGAAATCCACTGGCCCTGCCATGCGTTGTTGTTGACATTGCCGTCGGTGCGCTTGATAGTGCCTTCGCTGACTTTAACGGCGGCGAACTTCTGGGCGAACATCGGGGTTACGGCGGCGCCGTTGACGGTCAGGGCGGTTGCGGTCAGGTTTGCACCGGCAACGGGGGCTGCCACGCCTGCTGCTTTGTTGTAGAGAACGTAGCCGTTGTCGGTCTTTACGGCGCAGAAGAGATACTCGTCGTTATAGGCCGATTCGGCGTTGCTGCCTGCGTCGGCCAGGGTTGCGCCGGTCAGGTAGCTTTTGCCGTCCATGAGGTGATACCAGGTAGTGAAGGTGTTGAAGCGGCCGTTGACAATGTTGGTCGGAGCCAGCAGGCAGTTTGCGTCGGCTTCAGGGGCGGGGTCAACCACCAGAGCGGGATCGTCGGGCGACGCCGGGCTCAAGGTTACCTTGAAGTCATTGAAAACGACTGCGTTGTTGGGGCCTTCGAGAATAATGGAGGCGGGAGTGTCTTTGGTCAGGGTTTCGCTGACAACGGCATCGTTGCCGGCGGAAGCGGTAGTTGCGGTGCCGTTATGGGTAATGGTGTTGGAAGCGCCGGTGCCTACCGAAGCGGTGAAGGAGTAGGAGGAAATATACCAGCCTTCGCCAAAGGAGAAGTTGAAGGTGCATTTATGGGAAGAACCTGCATGAATGGTGAGGGGGCCTTCGTTAATTTTGGAGTCGAACTTGATGTTGTTTTGGGCAACGTCGATAACCAGACCGGTTTTGTCGTCGGTTGAAGTCCAACGGCTTTTGAAAGTACTACCTGAGCCGGACAGAGTGCCGGTGGAGTAGTCTACCGTAATGGTTACGGGGTCGTCGGTGAGTTCAGGCACTACTGCAGCGACGGCCGATGCGGGCATGATTGCTGCCAGCAAGAGAGCTTTGGTAAAAAATCGCATGAATGATATAAAATTGGTAAGTGAATAGATGCGACAAATTTACGCATAAATAATCAATTACGCAAAAAGTCGGTCAAAAAATTTCTACGGTCCGCGGCTGCATGGGGATTCTAACTTTGCGCTCATGAAACGAAAATTTGAAAATTTGCAGCTTTGGGCTGCCGTGGCGGTCGTTGCCGTTGGGTGCGGACTGCTTGTTGCGGGATTCATTGTGAATCCTCCGGGCCAGATTCATCAGTCGGTACTGGTTGGGTTTGGCGAGTGTTTGACTTTTGCCGGGTCGCTGCTCGGCATTGATTACCGTTATCGCCGAAATGACAAATAGTTATGGAAAAAGCAATTGAGTTAATCAAGGAGTTCGAGGGGCTGCGTCTGCAGGCCTATAAATGTGCCGCCGGGGTCTGGACCATTGGCTGGGGGCACACGTCGGGAATCCGGCAGGGAATGACCATCAGCGCCGCCCATGCCGAGGAGCTGCTGCGGGCCGACGTCGAATCGGTTATCCGCCGGCTGCAGCTCAGCCGATTCGGCGCCAACCGGCGCGCGGCGCTGGCGAGCCTTGCGTTCAACGTTGGGGTCGGCGCGGTTGAGCGCTCAACCCTCTGGCGCAAGGTGCTGGCCAATCCGGCCGACGAGTCGATAGCCAACGAGTTCAGGCGCTGGAAATATGCCGGCGGCAAGGTTCAGCCCGGACTGGTGCGCCGCCGCGAGCAGGAGTTGAAAATCTATTTCACCCCCGATGAGCCATGAAGCGGTTGATGTTGATTCTTGCCGCCGCATTGGCGTTGAGCGGATGCTCGGCAGGCAAGCAGGTTCAGCAGCGCCAACGGCTCGAGAGGTGCGACACGCTACGGGCGCTTTTGGCCGAAGAGCTGACGGTCAGGTTCGACGATGTAAGGATTATTCCGCCCGACAGCCTGCGGCCGCAAATGAAGGTGGCACACATAGCGCTCGAGCGGCGCCGGGCGGCTCAGGTAGAGGAGGTGGCTGCCGAGCAGGCCGAGGTGCAGAACGAAGAGAATCCCGCGCCGGTTCAGTCCGGCCGGCGCGACTGGTTGCCGTGGGCGCTGCTGGTGCTGATTTTGCTGCTTATTCTTCGCGCTCCTCGAGCAAACTGAGGCCGCGAAGAAAATAGGAGCGGGTATATTCCGCCGGGCGGAGAATGGTCGGGCCGGCGGCGATGATGTCGATGTCGATTTCAATTGCTCCGCGCTGCTTGCTCAGGGGGGTGCGTCCGAGTTGGCGCTCAAAGGCTTTGGCGGCGGCGGTGAGGTCGGTGGGACTGAGCTCGGAGTCGCCTCGCGCAACGAGGTTCAGATAGTCTGCCGCCGAGCCGTTGAGCGCCGGCGAGGAATAGATGCCGGAGCTGACCACGTTGGCAAAATTCTCGTCGAGCCATTGCCGGGCCTGCTCCATGAACTGCCTCTGGCCGGGGGCGTTGCTTCCTATGCTCAGCAGGTAGCGCATCAGTCGAGGCCCTTGAGGGTGAGGGCGATTCGACCTCTCAGCGGATCGACTTCAAGAACTTTGGCGCGGATTGTCTGGCCCATGGCAACCACTTCGAAAGGCGAGTTGACGAAGCGCTCGCTCATTTGCGAAACGTGGAGCAGGCCGTTTTCCTTGATTCCCAGGTCAACGAACGCGCCGAAAGCGGTTATGTTGTTGATTTTGCCGGTCAGGGTCATTCCGGGGCGGATGTCGTTGATGGAGCGGATGGTTTCGTCGAATTCGGGATTGGCCACTTCCTCAACCGCTTCGCGCCGCGGTTTGGAGAGTTCGTCGATTATCAGGCGCAGGGTCGGAACGCCGGTTTCCTTGTCGAGATAGTTGGCGATTTCAATGTTTGAGGCCAAGGCGGGGTTATTGACCAGCTGGGCGGTTGAGGTGCGGAGGTCTTTGGCCATGCGGGCCACCAGGTCGTAGCGCTCGGGGTGAATGGCGGTGTTGTCGAGCGGATTTTCGGCATCGGGAATGCGAAGGAAGCCGGCACACTGCTGGAAGATTTTTTCGCCCATGCGGCTAACGTTTTTCAGGTCGGAGCGGCGGCGGAAGGGGCCGTTTTGCTTGCGGTATTCAACAATATAGCGGGCAAGGGCCGGGCCGATGCCGCTCACATAGCCCAGCAGCGAGGGCGAAGCGGTGTTGACGTTGACGCCAACCGAGTTAACGCAGCTAACAACGGTGAAGTCCAGGGCGTCCTTGAGGCGTGCCTGGTCAACGTCGTGCTGATACTGGCCAACGCCGATGCTTTTGGGGTCGATTTTTACCAGCTCGGCCAGCGGATCCTGCAGGCGGCGGCCAATGGATATGGCTCCGCGAACGGTCACATCCTTGTCGGGGAACTCCTCGCGGGCAACTTCGCCGGCCGAATAGACCGACGCACCATCTTCGTTGACCATTACTATCTGCACGCGGCGCGGCATGCGCACGTCGTCGAGGAACCGCTTGGTTTCGCGGCCGCCGGTGCCGGAGCCGAGAGCAATCACGTCGATTTCAAATGAACTGATCATCGAGCATATGAGATAGGCGGCTCCGTGAGGGTCGGAAAGGTTGAAAATATCGTCGGCCAGAAGGTTGCCCTGCTCGTCGAGGCAAACAACCTTGCAGCCGCTGCGGAATCCGGGGTCGATGCCCATTACCCGCTTGCCGAACATGGGCGGAGTCATCAGCAGCTGGCGCAGATTGTCGGCAAAGTTTTCAATGGCGGCGCCGTCGGCTTTTTCCTTGGCCGAGGCGGCGATTTCATTTTCAATCGAGGGGCGGAGCATGCGGCGGTAGCAGTCGCGCAGAGCCTGGCTGACCAGGCGGGCGCACTCGTCGGAGGCTCCGGGTTTGACGAAGAAGCGGCCCAGGCGCTCGATCATTTCGTCGTCGTTGATGCTGATGCTCACTTTCAGAATGCCGGCCTCTTCGCCGCGGCGGGCACCGAGGTAGCGGTGGGAGGGCACCAGACGCAGCGGCTGGGAGTAGTCATAGAAGGTGGCGTAGAGTTCGCGCTCGTCGACTGCGTCTTTGGCCTTTTTGGTCGAGAACTCGGCCGACCGCTGATATTTTGCGCGCACGAGGTTGCGGGCTTTTTCGTTTTCGTTCATCCACTCGGCAATGATGTCGAGCGCGCCGGCAATGGCGTCGTCGGCTGTCGGAACGTCGGCCGACACATATTTTTTCGCTATGGCGGGAATCCCGGTTGCCGCCTGTGCCATAATGATTTTTGCCAGAGGCTCAAGGCCGCGTTCGCGCGCGATTTCCGCGCGGGTGCGCCGCTTGGGCTTATAGGGCAGGTAAATGTCTTCGAGGGTCGAGGCGTCGAGAGTGTGCTCGATGCGGTCGGCCAGCTCGGGAGTCATGGCTCCGGCGGCTGTTATCTGCTCAACAACAAACTCGCGGCGCTTGAGGAATTCGCGCAGGGCCACCAGGCGCCGGCTGATGAGGTAAACCATCTGCTCGTCGAGTTCGCCGGTCGCTTCCTTGCGGTAGCGGGAAATGAAGGGCACTGTTGCACCGTCGTCGAGCAGTTTAATGGTTGCGTTGACCTGTTTGCGCTGCAGGTTCAGGTCTTTGGCAATAATCGAGGGGAGGTCGGTTGTCGGGATTCTCATAATTATTCGGTGAGAGTGAAGAGCGTGATTTCGGGAGTAGCGCCTATGCGCATGGGGAAGCCAACGGTTCCGGCGCCGATGTTGACGTAGAGCTGGCGGTGGCCGTCGGGGGCGGTGTAGAGTCCTTCCCAGCAGTTGGGGTAGCGCCATTGCGAGGGGCTGAAGTTGCCGATCTGGAACTGCATGGCATGGGTGTGGCCGCTCAGGGTCAGGGCGTAGCGCAGCGTGTCGGAGGGGGCAACTATGTCGGTCCAGTGGCGCGGGTTGTGGGTCAGCAGAATTTTGGTTGCGGAGTCGCCCGAGGTTGGGTAGGCCGCGTCGAGGTCGCCATAGCGGTTGAAAGGCGGATCGCCCCAGTTTTCAACGCCAACAATAACGAGCGAGTCGCCTGCAGCGCCGGGAATCACTTCCGACGAGTTGGTCAGCAAGTCCCAGCCCATGGCAATCTGGTGGTCCATGAGCAGTTCGAGGTTTTCTTCTTTTTCGGTGTCGGAGGCCCATTGAACGTAGTCGCCATAGTCGTGGTTGCCGAGAATGGAGAACACGCCGTCGGGGGCATTGATGCGGCGCAGGGTTGAAATGAACGGCTCGGCTTCCGATGCGCGCTGATTGACCAGGTCGCCGGTGAATACCACCAGATTCGGGCGCAGGGCGTTGATGGAGTCAACCATGCGCGAAACGAAGGTGGTGTCGGAGCCGAAAGTGCCCAGGTGGAGGTCGGAAATCTGAGCTATGCGGTAGCCGTTGAAGCTGGCGGGCAGCTCGGGAATGCTGACGGTGACTTCTTTAATCTGAATGCGCTTGCGGTTGATGAGCGCGCCCCAGAGCATGGTCAGTACCACCACAGCCGCCATAGCGGCGCCGGTCCACGACAGCCATTTCAGGCGCTTGCGGCCAAACAGCTGCGGAATGCGCGCTATCAGGTCGAACAAAACCGCGGTCAGTTTGCCGGCATAGACCGTCAGATAGACGAACACCATCCACATCACCGCAGTCAAACCCGTTGAAGCCGCCGAGGTACGGGCGGGGATGAAGAAAATCACCAGCACGTAGATGATGAAGAAAACGCTCTCCAAAAGCTGGAAACGAGCCCAGCCGGCGCGACGGCAGCGCCGCAGGGCAATGTAGAACAGATAAGAGTCGGTCAGCAGCTGGATAATCAGCAGGCAGACGGCGAGAATCAGAGTGATTCGCATTAAGAATTTGAGAGTGAGGCTATTTTATTGCTCAGAGGGTTGGCATACATTGTCAACATCATTTCGCGCATGAAGTTCATTTCGTCGGCGGTGATGTCGGGGAGGTCTACTTTGGCTAACTGCGTTTCGATTCGGTTGTTGACCGCTTCGACGTCGGCCGGAGTATACTGGTCGGCAAAGCGGTGCTCGCCCATGAGCAGGTCGTGGGCAACGTAGTTTATCGGATAGATGCGGTAGTTGCGGTGAATGTGGTTATCGACAATCTCGCAAACCTGGGCGCAGGCTTCGGAGCGGCCCAGATCCTGAGGCAGGGCGTCGAGCTCGGGGTTGATGCACTCGGTCAGGGCGAAGTGAACGCGGCCCTTTTGCTGGAGAATGCCGGTTTCCATGCTCAGCAGGTCGTCGTGTTCCGACTTTTTGAAGTTCGGGTCGCGGCGCTTGCAAAGAAATTCGCGGGCCTTGAGGTAGTCGTTGGGGTCGTATTCGTAGCTGATACTGACCGGCAGCAGGCGGATTTCGCGGATGCTGTTGAGCGGCGAGCCTTCGCCGCCAAGGGTGAGCATTTTAATCAGGCCCTCCTGGGTGCGGTCGTTGCTGTCTTTGGCGCGGCCTTCGCGGTGGGCAATCCAGAGGCTCTGGTGCTTAACGTTGATGCAGTGGTGAATATAGGCGCTGAGGTGTTTGGCGGCCTCGAGGGCGCCGCGAATGCCGGTGTCGCGCTTAACGATGAAGCTCTTGTTGATTCTCACCAGCTCGTCGATCCAGGGCAGAATGAGCAGATTGTTGCCAATGGCCACTTCGCAGGTTTCGCGGCCGCCGCGAACCATTCCCAGGTTCAGAAACGACGCGTCGAGAACAATGTCGCGATGGTTGGAAATCAGAACGTAGTTTTTGTCGGGCTCGTAGTTATCGATGCCGTCAAGAGTGAGTCCGGCGGTTGTTTTGGCTTCTAACTGAGCCAAAAACGGCAACATAATGCGGTGTTGAAACTCCTGCTGGGTGTGGCAGTCGAGCAGCTTTTTAGAGAACTCGGCATAGTCCACGCCGGGGAGCACCCATTTAACGGCGTGCTCGAATTGCGGCTCAGCCACCAGACGCTCTATGTGTTGGTGAAATTCAGGACCGTTGTCAAACGGCGCTATATCATTGAATTCTTGGTTTGTCATCAGTTTTTCTTTAGTACGGAGCTGCTAAGGAAAGCGCAAATTTACAAAACAATTTCCAAAAATCAAAATCGCCGTCGCAACAGCTCGCTCCGACCAAAGAGTTTTGTCAGGCGTAGGAGTGCAGGCCGGGCAGGAGAAAGTTGGCGCCGAAATAGGTGAAGGCCACTGTCAGAACTGCCAGCAGCAGGTAGGTGTGGAGCACCCGCTCGCGGCGGAAAAAGGCGAGCCGGCGGTTGCTCCAGTGCAGGGGAAGGGCATAGACCAACCACATTACCAGTGCGCAGGTTTCCTTCGGGTCCCAGCCCCAATAGCGGCCCCAGGTCTGATTGGCCCACACTGCTCCGATGAAAATTCCCGCGCCGAGCAAGCAAACTGCCGGAGCGAGCAGCAGGCGGTTGACAACGCCGAGTTGCCGCCGGCGCCGGGCCGAGCGCGAAAGCAGCGCAACGGCCGATAGAATGGCTATGAGCAGAAAGAGCGCATAGGAAATCATAACCACCACAACATGGACCGACAACAGCGGGCTCGATAGCACGGGCATCATGCTGCCTATGCGGGGTGTGCGCCCGCCCATGGCGGCAACAAACAGGGCCATGGCAGCGACTATCAGCAGCCCGCCGCGCAGCGTCAGATTCTTCAACATGCAGGCACCGGCCAATGCCGCCAGGGCCATGAATATCATGGTTTCCGGGCCGTTGGAGAGGGGAATATGGCCGCTTATCCACCAGAGCAGCCCCATGGCGGAGGCCACATAAAGCAGCACAAGGATTGATGCACCGAGGCTGGCCGCCGGGAGCCAACGCCCCTGACTTTTGAAAAGCGAAAGAATCAGCGTTGTTAATCCGAAAAGAATTGTCACAACACCTGCCGGCGCCGGGCGCACGGCCCGGTTATAAATGCGCTCGGCCGTTACTTTGGCGGCCGACGGCAATTCGGCTCCGACGGCATATTTTGTCTGACCGGCCATCAGCAGGGTCAGCAGCTCGTTGGCGCGGATGTTTTTGCCGCTGAGCAGCAGCTCTTTGATTTCGGGCATGGTTGTTTGCATGAAGGTCCACTGGTCGAGCGGCATTGCCGACGGACGCCGACCCGTGAGCGACAGCCATTCCATGCGCCCGTCGGCCGTCCGATAGGGGTAGATGCGGAAAATCTCACCGGTGCCGATCAATTCGATCAGAGCGAGTTTTTCGGCCTGTTTCTTTTCGGCTTTTGTTGTCGGGTAGGCTGGTGCGGATTTGAGCTCAGGATGGGAGCTGAGGTAGTCGCTTTGCCATTGGTCGTAGAAGAACAGCCATCCGGAAAGAATCTGCTCGGGTGTGAAACCGCGGTATGATTCGCCGCCATAGAGCGTAGAGGTCACGTCGCAGGCCAGGGTCTGCATCGGGCAGATGCGCTCATTCCAGTAAACGAGCACTTTGCCCAGATTAGCAGCCAAAGGCCGCTGCATGGCCGGCAGTTCGGCGGCATCAGCCTCAGCGAGCGCCGGAAGCAGCAACAGAGCGACCACTCCGCGCCGATATTGCCGCAGAAGCGAGCGCCACGCCGAACGCCGCTGAAAAAAGAACCCGACCATGCCGACGCCGAGCAGAACGTAGCCGCAATAGGTCAGCCCGATTCCCCACGGGTCGCGGCTCACTGCAAGAACCGAGCTCTCAGGGCCTATGCCTGACTGATAGAAACGCCAGCCCCCGAATTCTCCAACCTTGTTCATGGAAATTGTCAGCTCTTGGCCGTTGATGTCGATGCGGCTGCTGAAGTCCATGGCTGTGGTTGTTGCGGGATAGTAGATAACCTCAACGCTTTTGAGGCTCACTGCAAACGGAAACTCGCCGCAACCGGGGCCGGAAGTCTGCTCGAACCTCGTTGCGCCGGGCTCATCGAGCCGCAGGGTCAGGGAGCCTTGAATCCCGAAAAAGTGAGTCACGATTGCCCCGGCCAGAATAACGGCCAGGGCAAGGTGAATGAGAATGGTAAAGGGTTGGTGTTTCATCGGGGGCGGGAATCAGATTGCGTCAACAAACTTGATCAGGGCGTCGCGGTCGGCTTTTGGCAGTTCGCGGAACTTTTCGACCGAGTAGCGCGCGTCGCTTTGAGGCGAGTAGCCGTGCCACATAATCGCCTCCATGGTTGTGCGGGCGCGGCAGTCGTGCAGACGGTCGGCCGTGGGGCTGCCGGTTACTTTCTGATGCAGTCCGCGGCCCCAAAGCGGGGTTGTGCGGCACCAGCCGCTTCTGATGTCGTTGGCCATGCAGAGCTTGTGTTGCACCATGTCGGTATAGGGCCAGATTTTCTGATAGGGGAAGCGGGGGAGCTCGTCGCCGCTGAAGAACATGGCAGGGTCGACGATTTGGTCGGGGCCGGTGGTCCACGACGGGCGGTGGCAGTAGTCACAGCCGATTTCGGCAAACAGCTCGCGTCCGCGCCTAACGTCGGGGGCGTCAACGTTGCGCACCGCCGGAACGGCCAGGCCGCGATGCCACACCATCAGGTCGGTATATTCCTCGTCGGTCATTTCCGGGTCGAGTTCCTTGTCGGTCAGATAGGCATAGATGCGCTCCTCCATGCTTCCCTCCCAGTAGGCGGGATGTTTCCGCTCCGGGTCGATGCGGTTTGCGTAGGCTTCGAATCCGGCCTGAACCTCGGGGTCTTTAGATGAGTAGAGGGCATAGGTGCCGGCAGCGTCGAGGTAGTGATAGCGGCGGTCGGAGCGGGTAACGTTGGTAATGTTCCAAATGGCGTTGGCACCGGCGGCATCCTGCAGCGGTCCGCGCGACAGGGCGTAGGTGAAGCGGCGCGCATAGCCGGTTCCGTTGCCCTGCAGCGAGTTGGCATACATTGAGTTCCATTGTCCGTTGGCATAGAAGGCCGGATTCAGGCCGTTGGTCATGAAGCCGTCGGCTTCCTCCAGGCGGTATTGCTCCAGAATGTCGGCGTCGGTAATGGCGTCGAGCAGCCCGGTGCCGTAAATGCCTATGGTCGATTCGAGTTTCACGGCATATTCGCCCGGCAGTTCATAGCCTTGGTTAACAACATAAATGGCGTCGGACGGCATCGTTACCTCCGGATATTGCAACTCATAGGTTTCGCCGTCGGCAAAGGTGTTGTTCCACTCATCGGTTGCGTTGAGCCACTTAACGGTGATTTTAGATTCGTTGACCGGAGCCTTGAATGGCGCTACGGCGTGGCCCTGCGGCATACCTGCCAGCCAGGAAACGTAGGCATCCGTGGCGGGATCGTAGACCACCAGCAGGCAGCCGTTGCCGATTTCGTTGGTGTTGAACGTGCCTTCGGCAACGCGGGTGCCGTGGCCGTAGTTGGGGTGACAGTGGGTGCAGGAGGTGCGGATGTAGACCGGACCCAGGCCGCCTCTGACTCCGCCCTGATTAGTCATAAACGGTTTTTCGAAAAGCGCCTCGCCGTTTTTAAACGACTGGTAGAGCCCCTGGCGGTCAATTGCCGGCGCGGGTTGCTCGAACACGTTTGAGGTGCTCAGCAGCGTGGTTCCGAGTTCGCCGCCGGCATAATACCAGTCGGGCAGCGCTTTCGATTGCGGAATCTCGTTGTCGACTATCGGTTCGCTCTCGGCGCAGGAGCCGAGGGCGAACAGAGCGGTTGAGAGCAGCAGGGATTGAAATTTGAGGTTGTTTTTCATATTAAAGGCGGGTAATAGCGTTCATTGCCTTTTCGAGTGCGTTGACCAGAGTTTCGCCGGCGGCTTTCATGGCTGCTTCGCCCTGAGCGCCGGTTGCGTTTTTGGCAAAAGGCTCCGGAATGAGTACTATGGCGGCAATGGCGTTTTCAATGGCCTGGCGCACTTCGGAGTCGGCGGTGGGGTTGACGCTCTTAACGTAGTCGCTGACCGAGGCGTCGCCCTGGCGGCTGCCCAGATAGGCATTGCGCACCGAGCGGATGTTGTCGGCAAAGTCTTCGATTGAGTTCAGCGAGTAGGGCGACTCGATGTAGTTCTTGTCGTCGACCGACGAGCCGATGTGGGGGCGTCCGATTTTGGTGTTGCCCACTTCGTCGGCAATGTCGATGCAGCCCTGAATAATCTCCTCGGCGGCTTCCTGGTAGGTTTTGAAACGCGAACCGGGCTGACCGGCGTTTTTCATTTCCCAGCCGTAGTCTTCGCCATAGTCGAGGTCGGCCTCGTCGAGAATTTCCTGTTTGAGCTCCGAAATGTTGTCGGTGCCGGCCCAGCAGGCTTCCAGGCATACGCATTGCCGGCAGAGGTCGTCGGCAACCGCAACAAGATATTCCATTTCTTCGGGAGTGTAGTCGGTGGAGTGGACCAGCGCCGTGTTTTCGTCGGCGCTCAGCTCAAAGAGCATATATTCAACTGAGTGGAAGCCGATCAGGCCGTAGCCGCCGTTGTTTTCGAGCGACCAGCTGTTGCCGTTGCGAATCTGAGTGAGCAGGTTCTCCATGGCGGCCTTGTCTAAGGGCCAGGAGTCGATGTGGGGGTCGATGTTATGGTTGGCGGCGGGGCCGAACAGAAAAGCCTCGCTCAGTTCCCAGTGCTTGCGTGCGAGCTTCCAGGCGTCGCCGGCAGCCTTGATGTCGCTTTCGGTCAGGGTGCCGTCGGCGTGCTTCCGCTGCATGTCGTAGCAGAGGTCGCGCAGCGTTACTGCAGCGTCGGCCATGGCCTTGTAGGTCGGCAGAACGGTGTGGTCAACGTAGGCCTCGGTTGCCGCTTTGAGGGTCAGTTCTTTAGAGGAGGTGGCTTCCGGTTCGTCGGATTTTTCGCTGCATGCCGCCAGAGGCATAGCGCAGAGTGAGAGAAGAATGAATTTTGAAAGTTTCATGTGTTGTATTTATTATTTAATGTGTTCTGTTTACTTGAACCAGCCAACGTAGGCCACGCCGAGGTTTATGGCCGGTTCGTTGTTATATTTGCGTTCGAGAATGCCATAGGAATAGTCGGCTTTGACCACAATCTGAGGCAGCGGGTACCAGTTGATACCGGCGGTGATTTTCTGGCGCCCACACCAGCCCAGGGCTGTTGAGCTTTCCATGCGGGCCATGGAGTCATAGTAGTCATAGCGCCCGAAAACGTAGAATTTCTGTTTGCCGGCTTTCATTTTGGGAATGAGGCCGAAAATGTTGTAGCCCGCTTCAACGCCTGCGCTCACCGCGTCGGAGGCCACTTCCTGGCGCTTGGAGGTCGACTTTTTCGACATCGAGATGTTGAACTTGCTGATATGAGCCGCGTCGCTGAGGTGGCCCCAGTCGGCCGAGCCGCGAATCAGCCAGTTCCGGTCGTCATATTTGAAGTCGAACGAAAGAATCGAAACCGTTCCGTGGATGCCGTTGTTTTTGTCCGATTCGGTGGGGTAGAGAGTGTTGCGGAACGAGTTGCCGACATAGCCGCTCAGCCCCAGTCGCAGCCCCTTGACGCTATAGTTATCGACCCTTGCGGCAAAGGCATAGGAGTTGGCGATTTTAAACTCGAAGGGCGATGCCGAGCCGTCGTGAATCCAGGTTTGGTTGCCGAAGCGCTCCGAGTCGAGGCCGGGAAGAAACATTGCCATATAGTCCCACTTTCCGGCGCGGCCGCAGAGCGAAACCGACACTTCATGCCAGGTGCAGGGCATTATGGTGTTCTCGCCCTCGGGGCGGTAAACGCCAAAGAACTGATTGGGCTCATGGTGGGCATTGGTGCCTCCGACCGGAATAACCTGCATGCCTGCGCGCAGCTTCAGCTGAGGCATGAATTCCTTTTGGATATAGAACTGCTCCAGGGCCACTTCGCCGCCGCGTTCAACTTCGGTTTCATATTCGCCGGCCTCTTCGGTCTCGATTTCAACCGCCGCCTCGGGGCCGCCATGTTCGAACTCGACTTCTGAGCTGAACGACCAGCCTTTGCCGAAGTCATAGCCCAGGTAGAGAACAACGTGGGGCAGGTCGAAGCGCCCGTGGCTGCCGCTGTTTTTGTAGCGCTCCGGTTCGGAATAGCGTAGATAGTTGTCGCTATAAAAGTTTCTTGACATGGCCACTTCGCCATAGCCGCCTATGTGGAGGCCCGGAAGCACCGCGCCGGCGCAGGCCGGAGTGGCAAGCAGTGCTGAAAGCATAAGTCGATGAATGATTTTCTGGTTCATTTGGGGTGTTGTTTTTGTCGGTGCAAAGTTACGCCGAACCCCTCGGGGCGGCAATACCCGAAAATGAGTAAACTTCCGGGCGGCTGCTGCGGCTGGCTACCTTAAAACCATTAGGAGGCGGATTTTGAAATGTTCGGAATTTTACCGAAATTTGCATAGACCTTTGTTGCTATAACTTAAATCAAAATATTGAAAATCAAATGAAAACCATAAAGAATGCCGAGTTCGGCGGCGAGCGCCCGCTGTTTGCATCCCATAATCTTGAACTCGAAAACGTTACTTTCCACGCCGGCGAATCGGCGCTGAAGTGCTGTTCCAACATCGTTGCCCGCAACTGCCGCTTCGAGGGCAAGTATCCGTTCTGGCACGTTAAAGGCTTCGAGGTCAGCGACTGCCTCTTTACCGAAGGAGCCCGCGCGGCTCTCTGGTACTCGTCGGGCCTGAAGATGCGCAACTGTCAGGTCGACGCGCCGAAAATGTATCGCGAAATGCAGGGAGTCGACCTTCAGAACGTGAACATCCCAGACGCTGCCGAAACCCTTTGGCACTGCGGCGATATCCGCATTCGCGACTGCGAAATCCGCAAGGCCGACTACCTGTTCATGCACTGCAACGACATCGACATCTACCGCTACCGCCAGCAGGGTAACTACTCGTTTCAATATTGCCGCAACGTTGTTATCCGCAACGCCGACATCGACTCCAAAGATGCCTTCTGGAACACTGAGGATGTTACCGTCTACGATTCCAAACTCGTTGGCGAATATCTGGGCTGGCACTCCAAACGGCTACACCTGGTCCGCTGCCACATCGACGGCACCCAGCCGCTCTGCTACTGCTCCGACCTGATTCTCGAGGACTGCACTTTCGGCCCCGAGGCTGACCTGGCTTTCGAGGATTCGACCCTGACGGCAACGTTGAAATCCTCGCCGGTTTCAATCAAGAATCCGCGCAGCGGCTCAATCAAGATGCCCGCCGAGTGTGAAATTATTAAAGATGAAAACATTCTTGCTCCCGCCGACTGCAAGATAACGGTTGAATGATGCTTCAAACACCTTCGAGAGTCAATTCAGGCTCATATAAATGGGACTCGCGCCCCGACACCCTGCCGCTATGGGTGGCCGACATGGACTTCGCAACCGCGCCATGCATCATCGAGGCGCTTCAGCGCCGCGTTGCCCACGGAGTTTTCGGTTACACGCTTGTCGGCGACTCCTACTACCGGGCGCTGACCGACTGGTTTGCCTCGCGCCATGACTATCACTTCGGCCGCGAGCAGGTAATCTACACCTCCGGCGTGGTGCCGGCGCTGTCGGCCATTATCAAGGCGCTCGTCAGCCCGGGCCGGGGAGTAATCGTTCAGACTCCGGTCTATAACTGCTTCTTCTCGTCGATTCGCAACAACGGCTGCCGCATCGTTGAGAATCCGCTGCGGCGCATTGATTTGCCCGACGGGCGCTTCACCTACGAAATGGACTTCGAGCAGCTCGAGCAGGTTGCCGCCGACCCGACCAACACCATGCTTCTGCTCTGCAACCCCCATAATCCGGCCGGGCGGCTCTGGCGCCGCGAGGAACTGGAGCGGGTGGCAGCCATTTGCCGCCGCAACGGCGTCAGGGTTGTCAGCGACGAAATTCACTGCGAGCTCGCCGCACCGGGCAGCCGCTATGTTCCCTACGGAACGGTTGACCCCGAAGCGGTTGTTTGCCTTTCGCCCTCCAAGGCGTTCAACACCGCCGGGCTGCAGATTGCCAACATTGTCTGCCCCGATTCCGAAACCCGCGCGCTGATTGACCGCGCAATCAACATCAACGAGGTTTGCGACGTGAACCCCTTTGGCGTCGAGGCGCTCAAGGCCGCCTATACCCCCGAAGGCGAGCATTGGCTCGAAGAGGTCAAGGCGCAGATCTGGTCGAACTACGACTTTCTGCTCGACTTCATGAAGCGGCGCCTGCCCAAATGTCCGGTGAGCGTTCTGGAGGCTACCTATCTGCCCTGGATCGACATTTCTGCCCTCAACCGCGGTGCCGACGCCCTGGAGGAGGAGCTGATCGACCGCGCGGGCGTATGGCTCAACTCCGGAACCATGTATGGCTCCGAGGGCTATTTGCGTATCAACATTGCCTGCAGCCGCCCGCTGCTCGACGAAGCGCTGCGGCGCATCGATGCCGCCCTGAATTGCTGATGGCCGATATTTCGATTATCCGCTCGGGCCGCACGCTATCGACAAAGGAACTGCTGAAGCTGACGGCCTCGCTTTCGTGGCCGGCGATGATGGCGCAGCTTTCGAGCATCATGATGCAATATATTGACGCCGCGATGGTTGGTCATCTCGGCGCCGACGACTCGGCTGCCGTGGGGCTGGTTTCAACGTCGCTCTGGCTCTTCTGGGGCATATGTTCGGCCGTGACCACCGGCTTTTCGGTGCAGGTGGCCCATAGCGTCGGCGCCGGTGACTATGAGCGTGCGCGCACCATTCTGCGCCAGTCAATAACCTCATGTCTGATTTTCAGCGTGGTGTTTGCCGGCGTGGGCGCGGCGATTTCGCCCTACCTGCCCGGATGGCTCGGCGGAACCGATGCTGTCTGCTCCAAAGCGTCGGTCTATTTTCTGGTGTTCGTGCTGGCGCTTCCGCTGCTCACAATGAATTATCTCGGCGGGGCCATGATGCGCTGCGTCGGCAATATGAAAGTGGCCGGCGGACTGAACGTTATGATGTGTCTGCTCGACGTGGTGTTCAACTTTTTCCTGATATTTCCCTCGCGCGAAATTGACCTGTTTGGCTTTCATCTGTTGATGCCCGGCGCAGGACTCGGGGTGCTCGGCGCGGCGCTCGGAACCGTGTTGGCCGAAATCATAACGGCCTGCTCGATGATGGGCTACCTCTGTTTGCGCCAGCCAGGAATGACCATTTTCAAGATTCCGGGCTCATATCGCCCTCAGCGGCCGGTGCTTCGCAAAGCCTTGAAGATTTCAGCGCCGTTGACTCTGGAGCATGCCGTTATCTGTGGCGCTCAGATTGCCATAACGGTTATTGTTGCCCCGCTGGGCGTTATGGCCATTGCGGCCAACGCTTTTGCCGTGACTGCCGAGAGCATATGCTATATGCCGGGCTATGGTATCGGCGATGCCGCAACGACCCTGGTCGGTCAGAGTTTCGGGGCGCAGCGCAATGACCTTGCGCGACGCTTCGGCTATATAACAACCGGCGCCGGCATGGTGGTTATGACGCTGATGGGAGTGCTGATGTTTTTCGGCGCGCCCTGGGTCATGCAGTTGATGTCGCCGGTTCAGGAAATTGTCGACCTGGGTGCGCATGCGCTCCGCATCGAAGCGTTTGCCGAGCCGATGTTTGCCGCCTCGATAGTGGCCTACGGCGTAATGATCGGGGTAGGGGACACCATTGTTCCGGCTTGCCTGAACTTTGGCAGCATCTGGCTCATCAGGTTGCCGCTGGCGGCTTTGCTGGCGCCCACAATGGGCCTTGCAGGCGTCTGGACGGCAATGGCTATCGAGCTGACGCTTCGCGGCGCATTCTTTCTTTGGCGCCTGCTTTCGGGCCGTTGGCTCCGCGCAGCGTCAAAATCTTGAAAATCCGGGGCGCGAGGGCCGCGGTGGGCGCCGGCTCTTGCGCAGCGCGGCGGAACCGGGTCGGAGCGACAGGCCTTTGTAGGCATTTTTCAGCAGCTTGGGCGTAACCTCGATGGTGGTGTTGACCGAGCGATTGGGATTGCCGAGGTCGTGCGACATGAGCCACTGATAGAAGTAGGGAATGTAGAGCAGGCGCTCGTGCTGCCGGTGGTCGAGACCTTTGACCTTAGAATAGACCAGCCGCGGAGCCAGGTCGGGCTGCGAGCGCATTTCGGAAATCATTTTGTCGGTGCGCGCAATGGCTTCCTCGCGGTCGTTGAGCCCGCGGATAACCCAAAGGGGCACTTTGTTCAGATTGGCCACATTGCCTTCGGTCAGTCCGCCGGCAAGAATAATGGCGGCGGCAATCCGGTCGGGATGCGCCTCGACCAGCGAAGCCACTCCGTTGCCGCCCATGCTCATGCCGATGGCATAGATTCGGTTCGGGTCGATGTTGCGGTTGGCCAGCACCCAATCAACAGTGTTCATTACCCGCTCTGCATCCCATTTGCCGTCGGGGGCCTGCGGGGCGAGCACCACCGCATCGAGTTTCATTCCCGACTGCAGGGCGTCGATAGTGCCGAACTTGTCGACTTCGGCCAGGTCCGAACCCGAGGAGCTGCGGCTATGAAGCGCAACAATCAGCGGCAGCGCGCCAGCCGGGGAGTCAGGCTCCGGTTCGTAGAGAATAAAGTTATAGCCGTCGGCCACTTCGTTCTCATGGTTGGTAAAGCGCCCTTGGGCGAGGGCAGCAAGGCAGCAGAAGGTTGCCAGCAGAAAAAGCATGAACTTTCGCATAAGCATAGATAATTGGAACGCCGCAAATTTACGCAACAAATCCGCAATTTGCAAATCTGCGGCCCGGCGGAAACAATTAGCCCTCGGGTGTAGCCAATACACCGCGAGGGCTTACCTAAATCAATCATCAATCTTTTTACCTATTTGGTATATCTAT
>CAZDVP010000017.1:0-22336 GCA_964508865.1 uncultured Bacteroides sp.
GCGCAATCTACTCCGCCCCCCACGGCGTAGTTTCCATGAGCCGCGAACTCGAAGGCCTCGTTGAAACCTCGACCAACCTCGCCTCCGTTAAAATGAAAGGCAACGACCAGATCGTAGTCACCACCTCGCAGCGCTCCAGCGTCGACTCCCGCAAATGGGACATCGCCGACCAGGTCGAAGCCCACTTCCAGCTCGCCGGCGCAAAGGTTGAACATGGCGAAGGCTACCCCGGCTGGGCTCCCAACATGAACTCGCGCATCATGCACGTTATCGAAGACGCCTACACCGAACTCTACGGCGAAAAGCCCATCATCACCGCAATCCACGCCGGCCTCGAATGCGGCCTGCTGCTGGAGCGCTACCCCAACCTCGACATGGCATCGTTCGGCCCCACCCTGCGCGGAGTCCACTCCCCCAGCGAACGCATGCAAATTTCAACCGTTGCCCGCTTCTGGGATCAGCTCAAGCTCATCCTCAAAAAAGTGGCCGACCTTAAAAAGTAAAACCGACTTGAAGGGCACAACCCTTGTCAGCAAACTCTCGCGCCGATGCGCCCCCCTAATCTTAGGGGGCGCACTGGCGCTTTTGCTTTCGGGGTCAATCGGCGCCAACCAGCCTGCCGACTCCCTGGCCCCGCCCGCCCGCACCGACTCGCTGCGCTACCTGGCCCTGACCGACGCCGACTTCCGCAGCGTTGCTCAGCAGCTCGACATCCCCGTGGCCGCAATACGCGCCGTGGTCGACATCGAAGCCGGCCCCCGCGGCAAAGGCTTCAACCCCGACCACACACCCATCATAAACTTCGACCTCTCCATGTTTCGCCAGGCCGCACGCCGCCGCGGCATCGACCTGAGCAAATACACAAAAAAATACCCGGTTGTTTTCCAACCCCTCAACCGAAAAAAATACGGCTCCACCCATGCCGCGCAATACGCCCGCCTCGACGCCGCCCTCAAAATCGACACCGTTGCCGCCCTCGAAGGCACCTTCTGGGGAATGTTTCAGATCGGCGGCTTCAACTGGAAACTATGCGGCTGCTCATCAGTCAGGGAATTCACCCAGATGATGTGCCATAGCGAATACGACCAGCTCGAACTCTTTGGCCGCTTCCTGACCGGACGCGGACTCGACAAATACATCCGCAACCGCCAGTGGGCCCAGTTCGCCCTGCGCTACAACGGCCCCGGCTACCGCAAACGCGCCTACGACACCCGCATGGCCGCCGCCTTCGCCCGCCACTCCTCCGCCAATTAGCAATTAGTAATCTACTGGGAGTGAGGGCGTCTCGCCCTCACGACTCCGTCGCCCCCCACCGCACCCGCGCGCCGTCGGCGCGGGGCGCGGTGGGGGGGTGGGCGTGTGGTTGGTCCTTCATTTTTCGTCGGGCCGAGGCCCGACGCTACCACTCTATCGACCCGCTCCGCGGGCCTCCTTAACTCATATAAGTTTGTCTTCGGGTGAAAATCCTATTAAATTCTACGGTTTCAGTCCTCATTGGCTTCGTAACTTTGCGGCATCGGAAACGAGCAGCGCCGTTCACTGCTTGGCTCAGCGGAGCCCATCAACGACGGCAAAACGAACCTTGAAAAGACTGACCCATACGATTCCGGGCGAGCTAATAACAGGTTGCCCACCACCGCGCCCGAGGAAGGCCTCGCCGCATACCTCAGGTTTGAACTGCTTAGGGAGGCAACTCAAACCGCAGCCGCTATAGCCGGATTGGGCCCCGGCCATAGTGGCATAAAGCTCCGCAGCCACCGGCCGCGGAGCTTTTTCTTAAAAAAAGGAATCAACATCAATATTAACAATATATTCCATATCGCAAAGATTGCAATTTTTCAACATTTACGCAAGTTGACTTATAATTGCATTGGCGACAAAGGCCAGCAGACCGGGCCGGCAGAATAATAGCGTCGGGCCAAGGCCAGACGTTTTTTCGCCGCTTCCTCTCTTCCCCCCACCGCACCCGCGCGCCGTCGGCGCGGGGCGCGGTGGGGGGGATGGGCGTGTGGTTGGTCCTTCATTTTTCGTCGGGCCAAGGCCCGACGCTACCACTCTATCGACCCGCTCCGCGGGCCTCCTTAACTCATATTAGTTTGTCTTCGGGTGAAAAACCTCTTAAATTCTACGGTTTCAGTCCTCATTGGCTTCGTAACTTTGCGGCATCGGAAACGAGCAGCGCCGTTCACTGCTTGGCTCAGCGGAGCCCATCAACGACGGCAAAACGAACCTTGAAAAGACTGACCCATACGATTCCGGGCGAGCTAATAACAGGTTGCCCACCACCGCGCCCGAGGAAGGCCTCGCCGCATACCTCAGGTTTGAACTGCTTAGGGAGGCAACTCAAACCGCAGCCGCTATAGCCGGATTGGGCCCCGGCCATAGTGGCATAAAGCTCCGCAGCCACCGGCCGCGGAGCTTTTCTTTTTGTTCCCGGGAGCAATTTACGCGCAATTTTCGTTGCCAAATTCCCACTGTCAAAATAATAAATTTTTAACATCCATAACCCCATAATACAAAGAGATTTAGTCAACGCTTGTCAACAAAAATAATTTGGTACTTGAGCAAATAAAGCCGAACTTTGCAGTAGCATTTCACGTGAATTAAATGCTACGAAAATTTTATCAAATTTCAATTTAATTATTATGTTTAAACCTATTTATTACATTACCTCTGCTCTCTTATTTGGCGCTGCATGTCTTAGCTACAGTTGCTCTTCAAACTTCAGCGAACCACAGACGAATCCTCCGGCACAGGCCGAAGACGAAATATTGTCAGTGTTTCTTGACCTTAACAAATCATTTAAACCCGAAGTCCAAAGTAGAAGCGAATCTTTTGATAAGGGACTCGCAATCGTTCTTGCAGACGCTTTTGGCGCGAAAGAAGGGTCCTGGTTCGGATGTAAAGTCGGGAAATTTTTTGGACCAAAGGGAGTTATTGTAGGTGGAGTTGCAGGTGCCACTATCTTTGGCGCAGCAGCATCTTATGTGGCATATAAAGAGAAGTATTCCAATAACTCTCAACTTCTCAGCATTACTTCGCAAAAATCTGAATATCCTGAACAAGTTGCATTTTGTGAAGGATATGCTATTGCAGAAAAATCTATAGTATATAATGATTACGCCGTGGGAGTATCACTTGGGTTAGATTCCGCGTCTACAAAAATAGGCATTCTACACAATAAAGTTTTAGATTTAGTAGAAACTTCTACCGAAATTTTCACAGATACGGATTATACCTCAAATTTAGACAGCATGCAAAGAGAAATTGTTTTCTCCCCGGATTTTATTGCCGAATATCAATCAATCATAACTGGCACTAAACAGGATGAAATAAGGCATAAAACAATAAGTGATCAAATTATGGACTTATTCTGCGAAGCTGTTTCGGAATCATGCGCATCTAAAGAGGATTTGCACAACATTATTAAACAGTATAAGATAAAGATTCACGAACTCGCAATTTATGGTTATGATGATACTGTAGAACGCGACCAAGATGGAAATTTGATTATCCACAAAGAATATCTACCTTTGGATGAAGTGGAACAACTATACGTAGGTCTTGCTGTTGCCGCATACAGCTTTGATTATTGGTCATCGATTTTATCTTCGTCGAATGAATAATTATCAGTAACAAATACATTACTAACGAATCTACAACATTGCGAAGTTTTTTTCAATTAACTTCGCAATGTTGAATCAGAATTTGGAAAAATCATCAAACAACACGAAATTTGCAGAAAGTAAATAGCGAATATTATGAGAGAGATTTTTGAGAAAGAGAGTTACGCAGGCCAGTGCTTTTTTGTTATTTGCGGCCTTGCTCCGCTGGTAGCCCTGAGCTTGATTTATGGCGGCAGAATGAGCGGCGTGGCTGCCATAGTGGCAGCATTGTTCCTGCTCGGAGCAATCGGCTCGATGTTCCTTAAGAATAAGGAGTGCCCTCGACCGATGCGCGATATTATTTATAGTTTAATCACTACCTATCTTTTCTTTGTGCTCCCGCCGATAATCGCCATTTATGCCGGTAGCCAAACATATGTAGCGTTGTGGTTCGGACTCGGCATGATGGCGGTATCGCTAATCAGCTGCCTATTAGATGAAAAACAGAGGCGTGAAACAACCGCGAATATTGAAACCGTGCAGGCCATGAAATCAGAAGCGGCCGACCATTCGCAATTAGTAGAGTCGCTGTTTGAAGACAAATGGAAGGTGGTTAACAAACTGTGTAAGATATACTATGAAAAAAGCGAATCAACCGGAGCAATGAAGCTGATTGTTCGCGATATTGAAGAAGTGCTCAAGGGGCTTCAAACTCCTGAAAGCATTGCCGACATTCTGGCAACGACCGACCGCTGCCTGAACGGAGCAATCACTCAGCTGCGCGAAGAATGCCCGTTCCTAAAGGAACAGGACATTGAATTCATCGGCCTGATACACTCAGGGCTGTCGGTTCGGGCCGTTTGCTATATCTGCGACCTGCGCAAGGCTAACTATTATCAGAAAAAGAACCGGCTGATGAGTCGCATCGCAGAGTCGGACGCTCCTCATAAGCAGCTCTTTATCGAGCGACTGGCCAAATTCACCAGATGAGCGGGGGAATTAGAGCATCAGGCGGTAGATGCGGGCGGAGGCGGCGGGGTCGGTGGGGCAGAAGTTGCCGATGAGGGGGCCTTTGGTGTCGTGGAGGTTGGCAACGAGAAGCGGAATGTCGGGGTCGGTGATTCCGAGTTCGCCCAGGGTCAGGGGCATGCCGATCGAGCGGTTGAAGCGGCGCAGGGCGGCAATGGCTTCCGCCGAGGATTCTACGCCGAAAACGCGGCGGCCGAACTGCTCGATTTTATCGCTGTTGAACTGGGCGGCATATTCCAGCCATGCCGGAAAGACCACAGACAGGCCGGCACCGTGGGCCACGCCATAGAGGGCCGACAGTTCATGCTCCATGCCGTGGGAGGTCCAGTCCTCAACGCGGCCAACGCCGAGAATGCCGTTGTGGGCAACAGTGCCGGCCCACATCAGGTTGGCGCGGGCCTGATAGTCGGCGGGGTCGGCCATTACGCGGGGCGCAACGTTGACTATTGCCTTGAGGGCACCTTCGCATAGGCGGTCGGTCACTTCGCAGTCGGGAGTGTTGGAGAAATAGCGCTCCATGATGTGGGCCATCATGTCGACTATGCCGCAAGCGGTCTGGTAGGGTGGCAAGGTTTCGGTCAGCTCCGGGTTGAGAATGGCAAAACGGGGGCGGAGCACATTGGTTCGGAGCGACACTTTTTTGCCGCCGTCGATTTTGGTAATCACCGAGTTGCCGGAGCCTTCGCTGCCGGCGGCGGCTATGGTCAGCACCACTCCGACCGGCAGAGCCTCGGTCATTTGCGCGCGACCGGCCCAGAAGTCCCAGAAGTCGCCGCTGTAGGGCACGCCGCCGGCAATGGCTTTGGCGGTGTCGATCACCGAGCCGCCGCCAACTGCCAGCAGGGCGTCGATGCCCTCTGCGCGGCAAAGGTCTATGCCCTCATAAACGCAGTCGTCGGTGGGATTGGGTTTGATGCCGCCGAACTCAACGAATTCCACTCCGGCAGCGGCAAGCGATTGCTCAACGCGGTCGAGCAGGCCCGACGACTTGGCCGACGAGCCGCCGAAGCAGAGCAGCACCTTGCGGCCCAGGCGGGCGGCAGTGAGTTCACCAACGCGCTGCTCGGTTGAGCGGCCGAAAACATACTCCGTGGGAGTGCAGAAATCAAAATTGTTCATAAGGGTTGTAGGGTAAATCGTCGGGGTCTATTTCTTCGTCGTCTTGCTCGGCGTTGACTTCGCCGGCCATACGTTTGGGTTTGTTCTTTTTGATTGCGTCGGGCTTCTGCATGTCAACGGCCAGGGCGTTGATATCCCAGTCCTCGGTGCGGTCCCAGTTCTTTTTCAGGGCTAATTTTTTGGAGAAGTAGTAAACGTCTTCCGGCTGGCGGCGCAGCTTAAGGTCGCCGTTGGTCCACTCGCCGTTGCCGTCGGAGTCGATGAAAAGGCGGGCATAGTAGGTTGCCGGCAACAGGAATTGGAAAGTGGCCGAGCCGCGTTCGACCGGGAGCGTGCGCACCGGCTTGTCCTGCTCGTTGAGCAGCTCAACGATTGCCTGAACCGAATCGGGCAGGCCGCTGATGTTGAACTTTATGGTCGAATAGTCGTCGAGCGAACGAACGGTGAAGTTCTGCTCAACGTTGCGAATCCAAAGGCCATATATATCCCTGACGGCCAGGGAGTCGCCTGCGAGGCGATATTTTCCGGAGGGCTTCCACTCATAGTCGACCCGATAGTTGGTGAACGACCAGTCGTCGGCCGGCACTATTGGCGGCTGCGGATCCAGGGGAATGAACACCGAGTCGGGCATATACTCGATTCGGAGCGCCCCGGCGGGGAGCGAATCAATCGGTGTTGCGAACGAAAAGAGCAGCGGCAGGTTCACCTCCTGGGTCGAGTTCTTGAGGTTGACCGAGAGGAACGACGACGGCTGCATCAGGGCGAAAGTGTCGATCGGAATAGTGTCGCTGATCTGGCGAATGGAGTCGATTTTGTCCTGAAGGGTTATTGCCCGGGGCTTCTCCTTTTTGTCCTTGCGGGGCGATTTGAAGTTAAATTTGAGGGTGTCGGTTGCCCAAACGAGGTTGCTGAGGGTGTCGACGCGGCGATAGCGCGTTTCAATCAGCATGGTGTCGGCCTTGATTACCGCCGAATCGCGCAGCCAGAAGGTGAGGGTGTCCAGGCCTGGAGTGCGGGTCATCAGGCTGACGTCGAGCAGCGGCAGGCGCAGGGTGGTGTCGGAGCCGAGGGTAACTATGGTCAGCTCGGCCAGCGAGTCGGCCGGCGCGGCCATTTCGAGCTGGATAACGTTGCGGGTCTGGCGCTTGTAGTTTTTAAGATATTGCGCCTGATATTCCTCGTTGAACCAGCCGAGCAAAACGTTGTTGGGCAGATAGTCGACCACTTCGGTAATGACTACGGAGTCCTCGGCAACGGTGTCGGCCACCTGGCGGTGCTCAACGCCGGGAGTGAGCAGCACCGAACTGAACGCAACGTCTTCGGTGCGGTCCCAGAAATAGTCGCGGTTCTGGTCGTTGAGCGCAAAGAGTTCATAGCTGCCCGGGGCAAGGTTGCGCACAGTGAACTGCCCCAGCTGGTTGGTGCGGGCAATGCGCTCGAAGCGGCGGGTCAGGATATTGGAGTCGGCCGGAGTGGAATAAACGCCCACCAGCATGCCCTGGGCCGGCTCCAGGTCGCGGGCGCGGAGCACCATGCCCGAAATCTGGAGGGTGTCGATCGAGTCGCCGGTTGCAAAGTCGATGGCCAGGCCGTCGAGCACGTTGCCCTCGTTGAGGTCCTTGACCGCGTCGGCCAGGTCGATGGTGTAGGTAACGTTTGGAATCAGCGAGTCGCGCAGCGTAATGTCCAGGCGCTTGCCGTTGGCAAAGAGCTCGGGCATTTCCTTTTGGGTCGGCGATATGGCAACCTTTGAGTTCGGGTCGTCGAGCTGAATATTTTCGTCGAAATAGATTGAAAACTTATGTGAGTTAACGTTGGTTGCACCGGGCACGGGGTTGGAGCCGACATAGCGGGGCGGTTTGACGTCGCGCGGGCCACCGGTCGGGTGACCGATGTTGGCACACGCCGCCAGAGTCAGCAGCGCCACAATAACGATTGGCAGATAACGCAGTTTATTCACGCTTTACGGGTATATTTCATGAAATAATAGAAGAACAGGGCGCCGGCCAGGAATAGGCTGACCGAGAAGCTATAGAAAACGCCGACAATGCCGCCGCCCAGCGGGAAGGCAAACAGGTAGGTGGTAGGCAATCCGACCAGCAGATAGCTGACAAAGGCAATCCAGAGCATCGGCATCACCTTTGAGGTGCCGCGCAGGGCGTTGGCGAAGTTGACCTGGGTGGCGTCGCCGAGCTGATAGCATAGCAGCGGCGGAATCAGCGTCATGGCAATGGCAACAACGGCGGGGTCGTGGGTGAACAGGCCGATCAGCGGGCGCCCCATGGTTGCGAAAACGGCCGAAGCGCTCAGGGCCATGAGCAGCGTCAGGTGATAGCCCGAAAAACCGATGCGGCGCATTTTGGCATAGTCGCCCTGGCCGGCGGCGTTGGCCACCAGCACCGAGGTTGCCGCCCCGAGGCTATAGTAGAAACAGAAGCCGAGAGTGCCGACAATAACCATTACCTGAAACGCAGCCAACTCCGTTGCGCCGATCCAGCCAACAAAAATCGCCGAGCCGGAAAAAGCAGCCGTTTCCATAAACAGCTGCATCGAAACCGGCAGCGAGGTGCGGAACAGCAGCCGGCGCGTTGAGGCGTTGCGGCGCGATTGGCTATAGCCGGCGCGGACGGCGGCAAAGCGCTTGCCGGTCATGAAAATCAAAACGATGATAACGGCGCTGGCAACGCGTGCGGCCAGAGTGGCCAGTCCGGCGCCAAACAGCCCGAGCTCGGGGAAGCCGCAGTGGCCATAGATGAGCAGGTAGTTGCCGCCTACGTTGAGCAGATTCACCCCGAGGATAATCCACATTGGCATGCGGGTGCTTTTCATGCCGTAGGAGCACTGGGCCCAGACGTTATAGATGGTCATGGGGAGCATTCCGCAAAGAAACAGCAGATAGTAGGGGCGGATGAGCGGCAGCAGCTCCCGGGGCTGGCCGAGGCGGTCGAGGTTGAGGTAGATAAGGCTCATCAGCAGCATAACGCCCAGGGTGTAGATAACATTCAGGGTCTGAGCGTTGCGCATGAGCGAGCCGATGCGGCCCGGATTCTTCTGACCGAACAGCGAGCCGACCAGCGGGGTGATTCCGTAGGTGAAGCCCAGGCAGGCCATAACCGCCATGTTGAAGATATTGTTGACAAACGAAGCGGCCGAAAGCGCCTCGGTTGAATAGCGGCCAACCATGATATTATCGGCGAACCCGACCACGATAAGACCCGCCTGGCCGACCACGATGGGTAGCCCCAGGCGGATTATCTGCTTATAGTTCGACAGATAGCGCTGAAAGTTCATAGGGTGCCTTGTTCAACCGCAATGCAGACGCGCTCGATAATGGCGTCCTGCCTGTTTTTGTCGGGTTCATATTTGCCCTTGAGGCTCACCCCGAACAGTTTGCCGAATCCCTGCCAGAAGGCGGCGCGGAAGCTGCCCAGAAATGCCTTGAGAATGTCGTAGCCGGTCTGGTTGGTTTCGCGCATGATCAGCTTGACGAGCATGTTGGCCTGGCCGCGGGTGAACTTTTTCATTGCGGGTTTATATTGATTGAACACCGCCGACTCCATTTCCTTGAGGTGCTTTTCGCGCGCCTTGGTGTCGGGCAATGTTTCAATGTATTCATAGGTTTCGGTCAGCGTGCGACAAATCACCTTGGCATAGGGGAGCGCCTTTTTGACGTCGCGCACGGTGCGCCAGTAGAACTCCTCCTCCTTCTTGTTCTTGAATTTCCATTCGGGAAAAACGGTTATTGGTTTCAGAACAACGTGGAAGGAAGTGTCGCCCTCTTCGGAAATATCGGTGAACTGGTCGACCACATACTGCGGCTTGATTGTCAGCTCCTGGGCGTGGAGTCCGGCAATTGAGCTGACAATGAAAATCAGCGGCAGCAGCAGTCGGCGCAGCGGGTTCATTGAGGGTTCTTTACGGGCGGATAGTCGAGAGTATAGTGCAGGCCGCGGCTCTCCTTGCGCTCCTTGGCCTGGCGCATGATCAGGTACCCCACATTGATGATGTTGCGGAGTTCGCAGATTGCACGCGAGGCGTGTGAGCTCTTGAAGAGCTTTTCGGTTTCTTCGTAGAGAATGTCTAATCGGTTCCATGCACGGTCGAGGCGCAGATTGCTACGCACTATGCCAACATACGCGCCCATGATTTGGTTCACTTCCTTCAGGCTTTGGGTAATGAGAACCATTTCTTCGGGGTGGCGCGTGTCGTCGTCGTTCCAGTCGGGAACGTCGCGGCGGAAGTCGTAGGAGCCGATAACCGAGGCGGAGTGTTTGGCAGCGGCGTCGGCATAAACAACGGCCTCGATGAGCGAGTTCGAAGCCAGGCGGTTGCCGCCGTGGAGGCCGGTGCAGCTGCATTCGCCAACGGCATAGAGGCGCTTGATGCTCGATTCGCCGTTGCCGTCGACCTTGATGCCGCCGCAGAGATAGTGGGCGGCGGGGGCAACGGGGATGTAGTCCTTGGTGATGTCGATTCCGAGCTCAAGGCAGTGCTTGTAGATGTTGGGGAAATGGCGCTTTGTTTCTTCGGCATCCTTGTGGGTCACGTCGAGATAGACGTGGTCGTGGCCCAGCTGCTTCATTTCGGAGTCGATTGCGCGGGCAACGATGTCGCGCGGGGCAAGCGACAGACGCGGGTCATATTTATGCATGAACTCCTCGCCGTTGCCGTTGCGGAGCACCGCACCATAGCCGCGCATGGCTTCGGTTATGAGGAAGCAGGGGCGGTCGCCGGGATGATAGAGGGCGGTGGGGTGGAACTGGATGAACTCCATGTCCTGAACGGTTCCTTTGGCGCGATAGACCATTGCAATGCCGTCGCCGGTGGCAACGAGCGGGTTGGTTGTGTTCTGATAAACCGCGCCGACGCCGCCAGTGGCCATAAGGGTTATGCGCGACAGGAAGGTGTCGACCTTGCCGGTGGCTTCGTCGAGAACGTAGGCACCATAGCAGGTAATGTCGGGGGTGCGGCGCGTAACGATTTTGCCTAAGTGATGCTGGGTAATGATTTCAATGGCAAAATGATTCTCGAAAATGTCGATGTTGGGGTGGCGGCGCACCTGCTCGATCAGGCGCTGCTGAATTTCAAAGCCGGTGTTGTCGGCATGGTGGAGAATGCGGAATTCGCTGTGGCCGCCTTCGCGGTGGAGGTCATAGGAGCCGTCGTCCTTCTTGTCGAAGCCGACGCCCCACCCTACCAGCTCGCGGATCTGGGCCGGCGCGTTGGTCACCACCTTGCGCACCGCCTCGGGGTCTGACAGGAAGTCGCCCGCAATCATTGTGTCTTCAATATGTTTTTCGAAATCATCGACTTCGAGGTTGGTGACCGAAGCCACGCCGCCCTGAGCCAACGCCGTGTTGGCCTCGTCGAGAGTCGATTTGCAGACCAGAGCCACCCGTCCTTTGTCGGCAACCTTGAGCGCGAAGCTCATGCCGGCTATACCCGAACCGATGACAAGGTAATCATATTCGTAAGTCATAGCAAAACGTGTTTAAACAACCGCAAATATACGGAATATTTCGGATTTTTACAAAGAAGGGCAGATAAGAAGCGGAACCGACGGGTGGCGGCGCTTGAGGTAGCGCTCGATGAAGCCGGTGGTGTCGGCGGCGATGCGGGGGTCGGAGCTGTCGAAATGGCTATTGTAAATGACCGAATGGAGGGGGATTGCGCGGCGCTCGAGGGATTCGAAGCTGAGCAGCGTATGGTTGATCGAGCCGAGGGTTCCGTTGGTTACGAGCGCCACCGGCAGTCCGCGCGAGGCAATGTAGTCAATGGTCCAGAAATCGTCGGAGAGCGGAACCATCAGGCCGCCGGCACCCTCGACCAGCACAACGTCGTAGGTGCGGCTCAGGCGGTCAATGGCGCTGTCGATAGCCTCGAAATCTATGGGGCGGCCATCGATTTCGGCAGCCAACTGCGGCGAGCAGGGGTAGCTGAAAATCTGGGGCGCGGTTATGCCCTGAGCATCTTCGGGGAGTTCGGTCTGCATCAGGCGGCGGTGAACGTCGATATCTTCCGACCGGCCAACGTTGCCTGTCTGAATGAATTTGAGGGTTGCAACGCGCTTGCCCTCGTCCATGAGCCGGCGGGCGAGCCAGCCGGTGGCGTAGCTTTTGCCGGCATCGGTGTGGATGCCCGAAACGAATATAACGTTGTTCATTTTTTTCGTAGAAGCAAATAAATCGGTTGATAGGTCAGGGAGCAGCGGCCGTCGGAGCGGCGGGGATAGTCCCTGATAATTTCGTTGATGCTGCGGTCGGAGCGGCGGGCGTTGACTCCGGTTGCCCGCAAATGGCGGAGAACCTCAATGGGCTCGCTGAAAACCTTTGTTATCAGTCCGGAGTGGAGTTCGAGCAGCTCGAATGCCGCGGGAACGATGCGCCGCAGCGCCTGCTCGGAGTAATATGGCAGGCCAACAACGCCGGCCTCGGCCAGTTCGCGGAAAGTTTCGGGTCCGAAAGTTGAAAGCACGGCCAGGCCGCCCGGCTCAAGCACCCGCTCGAGCTGAATCAGAAATGCCGCCGGCGAGTTGAACCATTGCATTGTGGAGGCCGAAACGACTGCTCCGAAGCTGCCCCGAACGGTCGGCAGCTCGGCTTCGGCATCGGCCCGGCGAACCTCCAGCGCGCCGGCCGAGCCGCCGGCAATGTCCCATAGAACGAGCCGGCCGGCGGGAAATTTGCGCGAATAGAGCGAAGTGAAATATCCGCTGCCAACTCCGATTTCCAAAACCGGACCACGGCCAAGGCCATGTTTCTGCCAGAGGGCAAAGAGATGGTCGGCAATGCGGTGCTGAACGTCGGCGGCAGAGTCGTAGGTTGCGCGCCCTTTGGCGAAACGGTTGCACACGAGCGATTTGTTGACCACGAAGCGATTTATCAGCTGCTGAAAATCGGGAGTGTGCGGGCTGTCGATTTCAAGGATTTCTGCGCGGCCGCTCCAGGCACGGAGCTGGTTTTCGGGGGGGAAGATGCGGTCGGCGGTGGCTATGACAGCCCTGTCCCAACGGAAAGGCACCGGCTCGATGGGAAATGAAAGCAGTTCGGCCTGAAGCGATTCAATGCTGCGCTCGCCGCGGGGCAGATTGGTGGCGCCCATGCGGCGGCGGAACTTGGCCAGCGAGGCCTCCGAGAGGTTTGCGGCAGTGGCCGTCCAGATTGCCTGCGGAATTCCGAGCGAGTCGCTGACCGGCTGCGGAGTTCCACAAACGGCAATGGTCAGCGTCAGCGGCAGGGACGCAGCGGTGAGTTCAGCGGCATGCACGCCGAGCGACCAGGCGAGCAGAACCACCTCGCCGTAGCCGACGATGCTCGGCGGAGTGAGCTCGGAATAGTCGGACACGACGGCAATGTCGTAGCCCGGGCAGCAGAGCGAGGCAAACGCGCTCTCGTCGGTGCTCCAGCCGGCATAAATCAGCAGCAGCCGCGGATTGTTTTCCTTATTTAGAAAGCAGAGTTTCAAGGGGGAACAGGTCGTTAACGGTTAATGCGGCCGAAAGGCTGAAACGCAGGCGCTCCGTGCCGGGCGGAACGGTTGGGGTCCGGATGGGTAGCACTTTGAATCCGCCCAGGCGGAGCTTTTGGGAGAAAGCGAGGGCCGACTCGCTGGAGCCGGTTATGAGGGGCTGGATGTGGCTGACACGGTCGGTTTTGAGAATCCGCGCAAGGGTGCGTGCCAGCTCGGCGAGATGCTCCCTGCGGTCGGACATCGAGGGCAGACGCTCGATAACGAAGCGGCTCCACGCGCAGTTGAGCGGCGGCAGGGCCGTTGAGAAAATCAGCGAGCGCGCGGTGTTGACCAGATAGTCGCGCAAGGCATTATTGGCCACTGCGGCAAACGCGCCGACCGAGCCGGCCGCTTTGCCAAGCGTTCCGATGAGAACATCAACGCCGGGCATATCGGCGGCAAGGCCGAACCCATCGGGGCCGCAAACACCGAAGGCATGGGCTTCGTCGACGTAGAGCAGCGAGTTTTCGGTTTTGGAGTCGATGATTTCACTCAGCGGCGCAAAGTCGCCGTCCATTGAATAGACCGACTCGCAAACAATCAGCACGCGCTCATAGTCGGCGGCGCGCTTGGCGAGGATTCGGCGCAGATGCCCTACGTCGTTATGGCGGAAACGCTCAAAGTCGGCCTTGGCGAGCATCATGCCGTCGATAATCGACGCATGAACCAGCTTGTCGGCAACAATCAGCGTGCGCCCCTTGGCCAGCGCGGCAATCGAGCCTGAGTTGGCATGATAGCCCGAATTGAAAAGAAGCACCGGGCGGCGGTAAACTTCGCTCAGCAGCTGCTCGAGCTTGTGGAACTCCGACTGGTCGGCCGCTAAAAGTCGCGACGCCGAGGCCGAAAGGGCAGGAAACTCAGAGGCCGAGGCATGGCTGCCGAGAAATTCGGCCTTCAGAGCGCCGTCGGCCGCAATGCCCAGATAGTCGTTGCCGCTCAGGTCAACGAGCCGGTCGGCGGTAGAGTCGGCCGGAATTGAGCGGAAATTGCGAGCTGCCTTGAGCGCCTCTATCTGTGCCTGATAGCCTTTCATTTAATAATTTCAAGCATTTGGGTGCAGAGTGTTTCCAGCTCGGAATCGCTGATAACGTAGGGGGGCATAACGTAGACGTTGCGCCCGAACGGACGCACCCAGATTCCGCGGCTGACGCACTCCTTCTGGAACTCGCCGACATTGACCGGCTCCTTCATTTCAACCACTCCGATTGCGCCGAGCACCCTGACGTCGGCCACACCGGCAAATCCGGCAGCCGGGGCCAGCAGGCGGCGCAACTCGCTTTCAATATGAGCGATGCGCGGGGACATTTCCTGCTCCTGGAGCATAGTAAGCGACTCCAGGGCCACGGCGCAAGCCAGCGGGTTGGCCATGAACGTCGGGCCGTGCATCATAACTCCGGCCTCGCCGCGCGAAATGGTGTCGGCCACCTCCTTGGTGGTCAACACGGCGCTGAGCGTCATGTAGCCGCCGGTGAGTCCTTTGCCGACCATCATAATGTCGGGCTCGACTCCGGCGTGTTCCCAGGCAAAGGCGCGGCCGGTGCGCCAGAAGCCGGTGGCAATTTCGTCGAAAATCAGATAGATTTCAAGTTCGTCGCAAAGGCGGCGCAGCTCGCGCAGATATTGCGGATGATAGAAGCGCATGCCGCCCGCGCCCTGAACTATCGGCTCGAGAATCACACCGGCCAGCTCGCCGGCATGCTCGCGCAGCAGCTTTTCCATCGGGGCGAAGTCGGCGCTATCCCACTCGCCGCCGAAAGGAATTTGCGGCGCCGGAGCGAAGAAGCGCACCGGCAGAGCCGAGCCGAAAGCGCCGTGCATTCCGGTCACCGGGTCGCAAACGCTCATTGCATTCCAGGTGTCGCCATGATACCCGCTGCGAACGGTTGCGAAGTTCGAGCGGCGGTGGTCATTGCCGTGGCGGCTAATGGCAGCCTGCACGGCCATTTTCATGGCCACTTCGGTTGCCACACTGCCCGAGTCGGCAAAAAACACGTTGTTCATCGACGGCGGCGCCATTTCCAGCAGCTTGCGCCCTAACTCAATGGCCGGCATGTGGGTCAGGCCGCCGAACATAACATGGCTCATTTTCTGCAGCTGGTGCTGAGCGGCCTCGTTGAGCCGCGGATTGTTATAGCCATGAATCTCACACCACCAGGAGGCCATGCCGTCGATCAGGCGGGTGCCGTCGGCTAAAACGATGGTGCAACCCTCGCAATGGTCGACCAGATAGGTCGGCAGCGGGTTCAGGGTTGAGGTGTAGGGGTGCCAGAGGTGGTCGCGGTCAAAAGCTAAGGCTTCGTTGGCTGTCATGACAATAGATTTAGAATTTGAGGTATGAGCGGAGTAACGCCGTCGTTGAGGATAATGCGGTGGTCGGGACGCGGCGCTTTGCTCTGGGCATCGATGCGCCGCTTGATTTCGCCGGCCGACAGGCCTGAGCGGCGCTCAACGCGCTCGATGCGCACCTGCTCCGGAGCGGTTACTTCCCAGACTTCACCCACCAGAGCGTCGAAGCCGCTTTCATAGAGAATGGCGGTTTCAACAAAAAGGGTCTGGCAGTTCAGGGAGTTTGCCCAGTTGGTGAAATCGCTGCGTACCGCGCCATGAACAATCCGGTTCAGCCGGCCGAGTTTTTCAGCGTCGGCAAAAACCACCGCGGCCAGGGCCGGGCGGTTGATAGAGCCGTCGGGGGCAATGGCGTCGGGGGTGACGGTTTCGGCGATTGCGCGCTTGATGTCGGCGCCGGAATCCATCAGGCGGCGAGCGGCGCGGTCAGTGTCGTAGACCGGGAAGCCCAACGCCGTCAGCGCATGGCAAACAACCGATTTGCCTGCTCCGATGCCACCGGTAACAGCCACGATGCGTTTCATTGAGCAACCGGGTGGGCCGACTTCTGTTCAACAATATATTCAACCGAGTCGACCGACAGTTCCACGCCGCGATAATAATCGGGCAACGCTCCGACCTTTAGCGGAATCTTGCCGTTATGGCGCTGCAAAAAGTCGGCCGACACGGCCACCACGTTGCTCTCGGCATTATAGAGGCTCATGGGGAGCAGATAGCTCACACGGACATGGGAGGGGAACAGCACCACCGACTCCTGGCCGCCACCATGGAGCAGCTGCACGGGAACCTCGCGGCTCTTTGAAATCAGCGGCTCGACGGGCACGGTGAGCTTCACCGAGCTGGGCACGATGCGGGTTCCGGGTTCGGGGCTCAGGCGCACTTCCATCACCAGAGTGTCGCGAAGCTCGCTGCGGGTGATTTTGGCGGTTCTGACGGTTGAGGGGCGCACGCGCAGGTGACGCGCCGAGTAGACGCTCACGGTGTCGGGCGACACGGTTATGGGCCCGGCGATGACAAACTGGCTGGCCGGGAGGACCTCAACGTCGGGTATGACGCGCGCCTTGTTGGGAGCGCGGTCGGTCACGATCAGGCTCAGCGAGTCGGGGCGGATGCTGACAATCTGAGTCGTCGGGTCGAAGAATGACCGCAACCGGTTTTCAAGAGCCTGCTGCGAAAGGGTCACCCGGTCGCGCTCAACGTCGAAAACCATGTCGTCATAGTTAATTTTCAACGTTTTTCCGCCGCCGAGCGAATAGTTGGCAAGAACGGTTCCTTTGTCGCGCACGCCCAGGGCCAGATAGGCCGGCGGTTCGGAAATGAAGGTGTAGCCCTTGGGCACATCAACTATTTCCAGACGCACGCGAGCTTCCTGCTGCATATCGTCGTTGAGAGCGAGTATGACCCAGAAGCCATAGCTCATGGCGAGAAACAGCAGGAATATCAGAATATCCTTGCCGCGGTTGCTGCGCAGCAGACGAATCGCGCGGATTGCCCAAAGGCGCAGCGTTCGAAGGCTGAATTTACTTTTGGTCGGCATTAACCGGGTTGGCAGCGTCGGCCTTGGCCTCCTCGGCCGAGGGATAAATCATTGTGAGTTCAACGCGGATGCGCACGCCGTTGGCCACTTCGAGCAGAACGGTTTTGTTCTTTTCGTTGATTTCGCTGATGGTTCCATGAATGCCGCCGGCGGTCATTACACGTGAGCCCTTGCCGAGTGAGTCGCGGAACTTCTGGGTTTCCTTCTGGCGCTTTTGCTGCGGGCGAATCATGAAAAAGTAGAAAACTGCGATGAGGAGGATTATCATTCCCCAGGATTGAATGTCGGGTGACATGGTCAGAATTTTTTAGGGTGTTATTTAATTGATGAGAATTTTTTTGCAAGTTTGCCTTGGCCAACAAGCTTTTCGACTATGGAGGCGAGCATGCCGTTGACGAACGAGCCAGAGCGGGAGGTTGAATACCAGTTGGCGATTTCAACGTATTCGTTGGTCGTTACGTTCAGCGGAATGTTGGGGAAAGTAACGGCCTCGGCCAGGGCGGTTTCAAGGATAACAACATCCATCAGCGCAACGCGGTCGGAATCCCATTTCTTGGAGTTGACGAACTCGTCGATATAGGTGCGGAACTCATCGGAGTTGGCAACCGCGGCATTGAATAGCTTCGAGCCGAAGGCGGCATCTTCGTCGTCCTTGAACTCGGGCTGGAGCGGCTCGGTGGGGTTCACGGCCAGGCGCTTGATGGTTTTCAGGGCGAAGCTCGACATGATTTCGAGGTCGTCGTTCCAGAAAATCGACTTGTTTTCGAGCGCTTCCTCCAGGTCCTGGCTCGGCAGAATAATCTGGCGGAACAATGCGCGCCAGAGGTCGGCTTCCTGCTCCATGGTCTTTTCGCCGGGTTCGGCCATGAATGCCTTGTAGGGCTCCGACTGCACCACCAACTCGGCCAGGCGGCGTGTGAGCGCCAGCTCGTCGTTCCAGTTAATGCCCTTTTGCTCGAAATATTTTTTCAGCTCCTCATGGCAGGCCAGAACGTCGACCAGCTTCGAGTCGACAAAGCGGCGGTCGGGGTGAAGGTCGGCCTCGGTGGGCAGATATTTCGACGCGTTGGCTTCGAGGCGGGCATCTTCGGCGCGCACGATTTCGACCGGCAGCCAGAGCAGCCAGTGATAGAGCGCGTAGGCTTCGTCGAGCGAGCGCTTGAGGTCCTTGCGGGAGTTTACGAGCAGGTTGCGCGAGTCGCCATAGCCGCTCAGGGTTGCCTGCAGCATTTTCTGAGCGCTCTCGAAGCCGCGCTCCGTGAAGCCGGCATCGGCGCGGAACACTTCGACCAGCTCCGGCAGCTTGCACATCATGCGCAGGGCCGCGCTCCAGAACTCGATTTCGTCGGACGGAGTGACCTCCGAGCGCTTAACCTTTACGAACGACCGATAGGCCGGCATTGCGCGCAGGCGCTCAACCAGGAAATCAATAACCGGGTCGAACGAGCGCATCCGCTCGGCGTTTTGGTCAATGAGGGCTCGGATATCAGGATTTTCGCGCAGGGCCTCGCTGAAGTTGGTGCGATAGAAACGCAGCTTTTCGGGGTCGGACAGCGACTGGATTTTACTTTGGGTTTTGGTTACGTTCACTCCCGAGAGCTCCAGAATGAGCAGCAGGAGTTCGGCATATGCCTGATAAGCATAGCGCCGGTCGGGCGAGGATGTCTCAACGGGCATCTCTACCTTGAAGTCGCTCTTCGAAAGGAGGTAGCTATAAAGGAGCTGGACCACCTTGAGGCGTATCAATACGCGATTTACCATGAGCTATAGTGTAAGTTTAAATGTTCTTTTGTGACTGCAAAGTTACGAAAATATTAGCAAACCCCAGCTATAAATCTCTAAAAAATCAGGCGCGGGTTCCGCCGGAGGAACCCACGCCCGAAATAATTCTGAGTGATTGGGAGTTACTTGAGCTTAAAGGTTACGGGAATAGTCCTGTAAGACTTCTGGGGTTTGCCGTCGAGAGTGGCTGGAGTGAAATCGGGCATACCCTTCACCACGCGAATAGCTTCTTCGGCCAGAGCGGCGTTGCCCGACTGATTGTCGAGAACCTTAACGTTGGCAATATGGCCCTTCTCGTCGATGTTAACGCCTACCTGAACTTTGCCCTGAGCCTTGGCTTTGATTGCCTCGGCGGGATATTTGACGTTGTCGGCGAGATACTTCATCAATGCGGGTTCACCACCGGGAAATTTAGCGCCGACGGCATTTCCCTGAACCGGCTGGCCTTGACCACCGCTAACCACTAATTCGTCGGCCCCACCTTTGGGTGCTTTTGAGGATTCGCCGCTGAGTTTAAAGTTTATGGGCATGGTGTACCACAAATCAACAGGTTCGCCGTTTTGGGTGCCGGGAATGAACTTCGGCATTGACTTGACAACGCGAACTGCTTCGGCATCGAGCAGAGGATCGACACTTCTGACTACCTTAGCGCTATCCAGCGAGCCATCTTTATGAACAAGGAACTGCACGATCACACGGCCCTGAATATCTTTTTTCGCAGCTTCGGCCGGATAACGGATATTGCGGGCCAGGAACTGATACATTTCCTTATCGCCGCCGGGGAAAGTAGGAGCCTTCTTTGTCAGTTCGGCTTGTTTGGCCATGAAGGCGCGGGTTTGCATGAGGATGGCACCGTGGGCGCCTTCGTCGCCGTAGATTTCTTTGGCACGTTCGGCTGTGAGCACGGTCATGCAGCCGATTTCTTCGCGGCCAACAGTTTTGTTGAGGTTGGCAGCCTCGTCGGCAGTGAGCTTGCGGCCGTCGAGAACGTAGAGCATGTTGGGATTAGTGCCGCTGAAACGGAAGGAGATAGGCAGAGTGTACCACGACGCAACGGGCCGGCCATTGTCGGTTGCGGGTTCGAACTTGGGCAACTTGCTGATTACGCGCAGGGCTTCTTCGTCGAGCGAGGGATAGATGCCCCTAACGACCTTGCCGTCGGAAATCGAGCCGTCGCTATTAACCTTGAACTGCACGATAACGGTGCCCTCGATATTGTTGAGAACAGCATCTTCGGGATAACGGATATAGCGGGCCAGGAACTGATACATTTTTTCGTCGCCGCCGGGGAAGCAGGCATCGCGTTTTTCAGTGGCAGCGGCATCGACCTTTCTTGTTCGAACCTGAACTGCGTTGTCGGCCGTCAGGACCTCGGCATTATCGAGGTTGGCTTTAACAGCGGCCTGCATTTCGGCGGGAGCATCGGTGGTCGTGATTTCAATAACGCCATCTTTGGCTGCGTCGCCATACTTATCAACAACATCCTGAGTTTTATTCACACCCACCAGAATCAATTTTTCCTTAGGTAACTTGAGGGCGGCCTCCTGAGTTGAAATCTTACCGTCAACAATATAAAGGAGCTTGCGCTCGGTGGTGTTGACACCAACAAGCATGTCGGCGAGCGTTCCCGTTTCGGGCTCTTCGACCTCGACCGAAGGATAGTACTTTACCTGAGCGGAGTCGGCAGGAATGACTATAACGGAAGGCGCAGGCGCATCGATTGCGGCGGGCGCATCAATTGCGGCAGGAGCTTCGGTTACAGCAAGCTCTGCGGGCTTGGCGGGCATGCGGGAGCTGACAGCCGAAGCCAGAGCGGGCGACGACGAGAAATAGATTGCGAAAGCTGCGGCGGGCAGCATTACCAGGTAGCGCATGCGCGACCGGGCAGACGATTGTTTTTTCTGCATCATGGTAATACGATTTTTAAGAGAACTATAATTAAAAGGATTGGCAATGTTGGAGAAGAAGCCGGCGGCGCCCTTGCGGATAAGGAGCATCTGGTAGGCCGCGCCTTCGGCACCGACGCTGATAACGCGTCGGTCGGCCTGATATTCATGGACCGCGGCGAGGTCGCGGCTGAGCAGCCAGGCGGTTGGCCAATACCAGTCGAGGCAAGTCAGCAGTCGGGCCAGCAGCAGGTCGAGCCAGTGGCGGGCCAGGCGGTGGGCTTTTTCATGGTTGAGGAGCATATCGGCGTTCGACTCCAGGTCGGCGCGCGAAATAACAATCCAGCGGCCCCAGGTGAAGGGGGTTATGTTGCGGGAGTGAACAACGAGGGTTGTGCGGGAATCAATGCGGCGCTTTTCGCCACGGATAATCGCCGCCGCCACGCCACCCAGCGCCACGAGCAACCAGAGCAGCGAAGCCGCTAAACCGAGCATATAGACGGTTGGCAGCAGCGAAACTATGCGGTCGCCCAGGGTCGGGACCGGCGCAGCGGCGACAACATCGCCATCATCAATCAAAACGGGCAATAGGTCAACTTCAATTTCCGGCATTTCAATAACCGCAGCCGGCAGCGCTTCAGGGGCCGGGCGCTCGATGAAGGCGATTGCGGGCAAAGCGGCCGATGCAACCAGAATCGAAACGAGCAGCAGGCGGTTGAGCCGGTGGCAGGTGAGCCGGTTGATGCCGGCCAGGCGAAAAACCAGCCAAAGCAGCGACAGAATCGCGCCTGAAATCAGGGAATAGATAAGGAGAACGGTGGCAGTCATGGCTCTACTCCTCTCCGCGTTCTACCTGGTCGATGAGCCGGCGGAGCTCGTCGGGGGTAAGTTTTTCTTCGGCCACCAGGGCGCTGACAACGCTCTTCATCGAATTGTTGAAGTAGCGGGCAATTACGTTGCGCAGGGCCGAGCGCGAATAGTCGGCCTCCTTGATCAGCGCAAAGTAGCGGTGGGAGTTGCCGAAAGCCTCGTGGGCCACGAAGCCTTTCTGCTCCATCAGTCGCACAAAGGTTGAAACTGTGTTGAAATGCGGCTTGGGCTCGGGATAGAGGTCAAGCATTTCGCGCACGAACATGGGCCCTCGGCTCCAGAGCATACGCATGATCTGTTCTTCTTTTTCGGTGAGTCGGTTCATTGCAATAACTAATTGTTTTAGTTTTTACGGTTGCAAAGTTAAACTAAAAATTTTTCATATGCAACTAAATCGCTTAGTTTTTTTTAAGAAAAAAAAATAGGGCAGTCGTGTAATCTGCCCTATTCCCGTCAAAAATGACTATAAAAATTCCAATTATGAAACGCTTATTCTTTTACACGCTCAACATATGAACCGTCTTTGGTGTTGATGCGAACCTTATCGCCGGTGTTGCAGAAAAGGGGAACGCGAACGGTGGCGCCGGTTTCAACGGTTGCGGGTTTGAGGGTGTTGGTTGCGGTGTCGCCCTTGATGCCGGGTTCGGTGTAGG
>CAZDVP010000018.1:0-21348 GCA_964508865.1 uncultured Bacteroides sp.
CCGATATTTGATTTCGCTCGGTCGCTGCTGTCGCGATAAAAAACGGTAATATATTTATACTCATCATCTTCATAGCTTCCGCCGCGAACAACATGGTCATCACTACCGACTATATTGACCGGATTCTTCATGTTCTTGGATTTTTCGTAGAACTCGTCGTCATACGTGTCGACACACCATTCGGCAACATTGCCGCTCATATGGTATATTCCCAATTCATTAACCGACGGTGAATAAAGAATCTTATATGGCCCCTGCTTGTCAAACCATAGGTTACCTGGATGCTCGGAACCTGAAAAGTCTGTGTTGCGTGACTTTTGCCCTCCGCGCGCTGCATATTCCCATTGCGCCTCGGTCGGCAACTCGAATTCAACACCGGTTTTTTCGTTCAAACGCCTGATGAATAACTGCACGTCGTCATAACTTACGTTTTCGACCGGCAGACTATCACTCTGAACACCTTCGGAATATGAAGGATTGTCGCCCATAATCATTTTCCATAAACCCTGCGAGACCTCGAACTGACCGATATAGTAATCGTCGACAGTCACTTCATGCGGCTCGCAATCATCATCTTCGGCCTTGTCGCTACCCATAGTAAAGGTTCCGCCTTCGACCCTCACCATTGGATATAGCCCCTCGCCGGTAAAGTCATGGATAGCATATGCCGGTTTCTGAGATTCCGGGTCCTTCTTAGCTCCCGAAAGCAGATAGGCGACCAAACCGACAATCAGAATACCGGCAAAGATAACACCTAAAATCAGCGGTTTAACATTCCTGTTGTCCGGTCGCGGTTGCGGTTGCCCTATCGTTTCGTCAACTATTACCGAAGGTTTCACGTTTCGAAGATCGTCCATAAATTCGGCGATTGATTGATGGCGATTCTCCGACTTCAGTTGCATAGCCTTCATTATAGTGCGATTAGCCTCAACCGGCAAAGACGGGACAATCGACTTCGGTTCGGGAAGAGGCTCGGTCAGGCGCGACGCCGCTTCAAGCGGAACCACACCGGTGAGCAAAAAATACATCGTGGCCCCGATTGCATATATGTCGGTATACGCGCCCTTTCGACTATTGGCCGTATATTGCTCGGTAGGAGCGTAGCCGTGAGTGACCATCGACGTATGAACCTGAGTTTTATCGTGCTCAAATTCGCGTGCAGAGCCAAAGTCAATCAAAATTGCCTTATAATCGGCCGTAATCATGATATTATCCGGCTTGATGTCGCGGTGGAGAATGTGCCGCTCGTGTATATAGCCGACCGCGTTGGCAATCTGCGCCATATAATTAACCACTTCGGGATATGGCAACGGCCCTCGCTCCTCAACAATCTTTTGCAGGCTCCGGCCCTCGATAAACGGCATCGCCATATAGGAAGTGTTATTTTCGTCGAAAACATCAATAACCTCAACTATATTGGCGTGTTTCAGCGAGGCAAGCATCTTGGCCTCCCTGACAAATGCCTGGCGGTATTTTTCAAAAACGGAACTGCCGGAACCTTGCGCCATTATGGTTTTGGAATGCGGTTCACGCAGGCATTTTCCGGCAAGAAAATATTCTTTTATACATACGGTCCGGTTCAGTCCGTGCTGAATCGCCAGATACGTTATTCCGAAACCACCTTCGCCAATCTTTTTCTTGATGGTATATTTGCCATCGCAAAGCACAGTGCCTTCACGCAGTTCTATATAACATAGTGTATTGTCTTCGTCTGCCATTACCTTAATCTATGTTTAACCATGTAGTCTTTTATGAAACTGCCGAATTCTTCACACGACTGATACCTTAGCGCTGGCTCCTTCGCCAAGGCCCTCTCTACGATTATCTGCAGTTCCTGATTGATCATCGGATAGAACTTCTTCATCGACGGAGTGGGCTCATATTTGATTTTCCGGCGAATCTCCCTTGAACTCTCGCCGGTGAATGGGATTGAACCTGTCAGCATTTCAAATAGCATGATTCCAAGGGCAAAAATGTCGGTATAACGGCCGCACACTCCCTTCTCTGACTGCTCGGGAGGCATATATGCCGGAGTCCCGAAACCGGTACTGTCGCCCGCATCGCTCATGCGTGAAGCAATGCCGAGATCAATGAGTTTGATCCGGCCATCGGGCTGAATCATAACATTGCTCGATTTTATGTCGAGATGCAGAATCCCGTTATTGTGTAGGTAAGCAACAGTATCGAGAATTTCAAGAAACATCGGAAGTGCCCTTCGCTCCGGAATCAATCCGATTTCTTCATAAATATGCTGTTCAAGACTTTTTCCTTTAATAAATTCCATTATGATATACAGCTGCTCCTTTTCGTGCATGTCAATAAAATCCACCAAGCGGGGTATATTGGGATGCTTCATGTAAAGATACAGTTGCGTTTCAACCTGTTTGAATTTATTTCTAACAATCTGATTTTTAAAGTGCTTGATTTTCAATTCCTTTATAGCAACAGGGAATCCGCTGCGCAGGTCTATTCCCCAATAGACACGGGCAGTACCGCCCTCTGCAATCAGACGGCCGATATGATACATCGGAATAGCCGGAAAACCGCTCATGACTGAAACAGCTAATTGTTATCCTCAACAGAATCCTCTTGCTCCTCAGTTGAAGCTTTGGACTTGTCGGCCTTTTTTGATTTTTGCTGCTTAACAACCCGGATTGCATGAATTATATCCTGTTTTTTCTTGTTATCAGCCTTTTCAAAATATGCTTCCAGGTAGTCTTCGGCATTGTCGGCATTGGCCGGCAGCTCCAGATTCAGGTTTTCTAAAACCTTCTTGACGGAGGGCGCCGACACTTGCTTCATCTCTTTATAGAATAAAGCTGTCAGCTTCATTGATTCCGCAGCTTTGTCGCGCTCTTTATTTGCAACCGATAATTCGCGTTGCGCCTTTGCCTCTTTCTCTTCCGCGGCATTGATTGCCCTACGGCTATTTTCCTCTGCCGTCTTTTTAGCTTTTTCAGAGGCCTCTTTTGCCTGCTCTGCCGCCATCTTTTCGGATTCAGCTTTTTCGCGGGCGGCCAGAGCTTCCTCGGCTTGCCTTTTCGCCGTGTCGGCCTCCTTTTGTTTGGCTAAGGCCAGTTCGCGGTTCTTCTTGTTCTGCGATGTCAGCACTTGCCGGTAAAGATCATCGGCCTCTCGCTGTAATTCCTGATTAGTGGCTTCGGGGTCGCCGGGCAGTTCACTAACCCGCCGCTCATCATTCTTCTGAAGCATTTCCTTTTGGGAACCACACCTATGGGTTTTGTAATAATATAGACCAAAACCGCCGGCAATAACTACGAACACAACCACGCATATGGCAACATACAGCATTGTCCGGTTTTTATTGCCGGTTCCCGAGGGCTCACTCACTGCGGTAGCCTTGGCTGCTTCCACCCGCGGAGTTGCAACCATATCGCTTTTAAGGTAGTCCTGCCAGGGAACGGTTGTATCGCCGATGCGAACAACATCGTTCGGGTTGAGCTGCACTTCGCCGGTTATGCGCCGGTTATTCACAAATGTTCCATTCGTCGTGTTCAGATCAACAACCGAGCAGACTCCTTCATCGTTAAGAACTATCTGCAGATGCACTCTCGACACTTTGGCATCTGTCAAAACGACATTATTATCTTGACTGCGGCCGACTGTGATTACTTTCATGGCTTCTTGGTTTTTGAAAGTTCATTCTTTAATGAATCTCGTTGTTGACGGGTTGTTAGGAGCTCCGCTCGTTTTTTGGCAATAGCCGCCTTCAGGCTATCCAGTTTTTCCTTATAAGCCTTAGTTCCGGCAACGATTGACTCATAGCTTTCTTTTTCTTTCGGATCGGCTGACCCTTGCTTTATAATCTCGTAGATTTGCAGCCGCCTTACTTCGGTTTCTTGCATTTGCAGACTATCGGCCTCGAACTGCTTTTGCAAGTTCTTCAGCTCAACACTGTCGGTTTTCTCACTGTTTATCAGGGAGTCAAGTTTTTCTATCTGCCTGGAGCTCTGCAAATGGCTTTTGATGAAATATCCACCCGCGGTTAATCCTAAACCGACCACCAGTAGAATCATTGCGGCTATGAGCCATTTAATACTGCCCGATGACTCCTTCGGGTTACTTTTTTGGGCCCCGACAGGATTATAACTCTGAAATCGACTTTTGGAGTGGGGACTCCCGGCTATCTGAATTAACTCTACGGTAATGTTATCCAGGCCGCCGGCATCGAGCGCTAATTGAATGAGGGTCTCACCTTTCGACTCGATCGGTAGTTTCTGAGCCAACACATCCTTGATAACGGCGTCTGAAATCATTCCGCTCAAGCCGTCGCTACAAATAAGGAATATATCGCCATTCTTCGGCAGAACCTTGCCTATCGTAGGCTCTATGTCGGGTTTAACACCCAAGGCTTTGAGTATGCGGTTCTTGTTGGGGTGCGATTCGGCTTCTTCATCCGTAATTTCGCCGGCATCGACCAGCGCTTGCACAAAGGAGTGATCTTTGGTTATCCGGTGCAGCTGTTTCTCTTTTCCCAGATAAAGATAGATGCGGCTGTCACCTATATGTGCGATAAAGGCTTCCGAACCTTGCAGCAAAACTATGCATGCGGTAGTTCCCATGCCTCGCAATTCAGGATGCAGACTCGAGTAGCCCAGAATCTGCATATTGGCAAACTTAAGGGCATCGGTCAGAGCCCGAACCGGGTCCGGATACTTTTCGCGCTGAAAATATTCAATTATACTCTTAACAGCTATCGACGAGGCCTGTTTGCCACCAACATGTCCACCCATGCCATCGCAAACAACAAAAACCGAACCATTCGGCGTCACTGCGGCAATATCATGGCTGTCTTCCTGCGCCGAGCGCACATTGCCAATAACTTCCTTATGGAAAATATTATTGTTATCTATTGAAGTAAGGCTCATAATCTAATTGTAGCTCAGCTGGTTTCACATATTAAAAGTCAGAATATCCTCGCCCAGGCCAATGATATCCCCGCTTTTGAGAACTGCCCGGTCTATGAACCGGCCGTTAACGATTACCTTATTGGTGCTTTGGTTGTCGATAATTTCAAAACCATAACCGTTAAAAACAATCTTGCAATGATGACGCGAAATTTTGCTATCGGTCAAAACAACATCATTATCGGCATCCCGGCCGATATTAACGACCGGCTTGGTTATTTCATAGGTAACGATGTCGGAGCCTACCCTATAGCGCAACCGCGGAAAAAGATTCTTCATTTCCATTAGCCGGAGCAATCGGTCGTCTTCGGCCTGCCGCCGATGCTTTTCGCGTTCCAAACGGGCATTTTCTTCCATTTGCCGTTGAGATTGTTCGGCATCTTCCTTATCCTGAATCCGGCGCTGCTCCAATGCCTTCAGCTCCGTTCGGGTAGTGGCGACCTTGCGCTTCGTTTTATATATGATAAGCACCACGGCAACGATGCCGGCCACCAACACAATGGCAACTAAAACGACCCATAGCATATGGCTCTTGAGCCATGATGAGACTGTTAGCCTGGGCGGCAACAACTGCTCATTAACTTCGTCGCCGTCGACCGACAGCGAAATCATGCGGGCGCCATCACCATGTTTGGCGTCAGAAGTGAAAGTAATGTTATAATTATGACCTAAACTTCTTTTGCCGATTTCGGGATAGAGTTTTTTCAAGTCGCTTTCGGCCGTTGGGATATCCTTATATTTATATGAGTTAAAGGTGCCGAATGTGCTTTTGGCAAAACCTTCAGCCTGGGGAGCTACGCCGGATTTTTCATAGTACTGAAAAACATGGACCGGAATATGGAGCTGCTGGGCCTTTAATAAAACTTGCGACTCGGAATCCGCTCCGGAATTCTTCATCGAATAACCGGAAGTGAACACTATTATTGATTTTGCACCCTGTTCAGTAGCCAGACGATCCAGACCCTCACGAATGGCGGAATACAAATCCGACCGGTTGGGAAAGGCATCATAGTGCTCCCTGCTTGGTTTATAACTTTTAATAGCTTCTGTGATTTCAGTTTTGCTATTTACGAAGCCGGGAGTTAAATCAATCAGGGTTGCCGGCGTATTTTTTCGCCGGTTAAACACCGAAACCGCAAACTTATCGGTCGGGCTAATGTTCAGGTCCTCAAAGAATCCGGTCAGAACCTTGCCGGTAAAATCAAACTGCCCCGGCCCGTTATGGGCCATATCTTCCCAAAGAATGAGAGTTGTTTGCGGAATATCCCCGACGCTGTCGGCCTGAAGCTCAACCTTAAAATCCCTGTTTGAACCGGCTTCTTTAATATGCCAGAAGGCTGAGGCCTTGAGGGTGTCAGGATTATAGCTATGGTAAACAAACGAAACCTCCGGAAACTCATCCAGATTAAAACCGTTTGCTATCTTTCCGGATTGTTGAGCGCCCACATAGGCAGCCGATAAGCCACACAGGGCCAGACACAACAGCGTTTTTCTACATTTCATCATTCTTCAGGGAAAATGGTTGTGACTAAAGTGCGGTGCGGAATTTGAAAATCGTTGAGCCCATGCGGATTATATCACCGTCGTTCAGATAGCGCGGCTCGAGCTCTATATCTTCGTTGTTCACAAAAGTGCCGTGCGACGACTGGCTGTCGGTCAGCGAATACTTGTTGGCTCTGAAAAGCAAAACTGCATGCTTGCCCGACATGCGTCCGTCGTTGACCGTTATATTGCAATCAAGGTCACGGCCAATGATGTTGCGGCCTTCATATATCTTGAAGTCCGCACCGAGTTCATCGAATGAGTAAGTAACAAGCCAACCAACAAGTTTCCTTCCATATCGTGGGGTTGCCGATGATGAAGGTTCAGCCGCGGGCGAAGCATCGCTGTCATCGTCGCCAAACACCGTTCGGTTCGGCCGCATGGAGGTTTTTTGACCGCCATAGGCATTGGTTCTTCCGTCGTCAAGAATGGTTGTTGTGTTGCCGCCTGCTGAATGACCGCCGCCGTCATAAGGGTCGCCGGTCACCGTTGGCTCGCTGGTACCGCCGGCAAAAACCTCGGTTTTCAGCGAGGTTGCATGACCGCCCTGGTTGCCGGTTTTGCAATACGGACAACTTACGCCCTGATAATAATGCCCGTTAGGACATTGTTTGAATTCATTTCCCATAATTTAATTTGTGACATTGAATATTTAATACTTGGGTGCAAAATTAAATATTTTTTCACAAATTACCCCCCCCCATTGTTAAAGTTTGTTAAGACTAACCGACGTCAGTCGATTCTGACGTTGAATTTGGGGAGGAGGCGCAGGGGGTGCCAGCTTTGTTTGGAGGCGCGCAGGCCGGGGTCGCCGGCGTCGTCCTGGCGGTTGACGTAGAGCAGGCGGCGGTCGCGGCGGCGCATTTCGGCGGCAAACATCGAGGCGAGGGCTTCGTTGGCGCCGGCGACGGTGTGGTCGCATTTTTCAACGTGGACGTGGAGGGTGTCGCCCTTGGTTTCGCCAACTGTGAAGCCGACTATGGCGCCGCCAACAACCAGTGCCTGCCCAACGAGGTAGGGCGCATAGTCGCTCCAGTTGGCGAGCATGGAGTCGACGGCGGCGAACTCGGAGCGGCCGGTGGGGGAATCGTCGTGGCCTACGGTGTGGAGCAGGCGGCGACACTCGGCGGCTATGTGGCGGTCGATGTCAACGAGGCAGGCGTCGGGGTGGTCGGCCATGAAGCGGTTAACGTGGTTGCGCTTCTTTTTCATGGCGCCGCCGCTGAGGTCGGCCATGGCGTTGATGTCGTAGAGATAGTCGCTCCACTCGCTGCCCAGTTCTGAAACCTCGACCCGGGGCAGGGAGGCGAACAGATGCAGCCGGTCCTCGGGCACTGCCGAGAGCCAGGTGGGTTCATGGGAGGCACGGAGCAGTTCCATTGATTCGTTGAAGTCGGCATCGCCAACGGGCATGGCAAAGGCGGGAATCGAGAGGTCGTCTTCGCGGCCGCCGAGAATATAGAGGGTGTTGTTGCGGATGGCCATACGGTAGTTGAAATGGTCGGTCCAGAGAACTATGCCGCCGAAGGTGTAGTCGCAGGTGCGGCTGTCGGACAGGCGCATGAACCGGGCAATGTCGGCGAAATCTTCGCGGGTAATGGTGTGGAACCGGAGTCCCTGAATAGTCGTTGTGGTGTATCTGTTCATAGCGAAAGTAGCGGTAGTAAATAGTAGTAGCGTGTAGTTAAAGTAAAACCGCGCCGGGGCGCTGATTGTTCGGAAAATTTGCGTAAATTTGCCACCGAAATGAAAACTATAACGATTCAAAACCTCGACGCGCTGCCCGGGGCCGCGCGCGATTTCATCGAAGATATGGGCGACCGCACCGTGGTTGCTCTCCACGGCGAGATGGGCGCCGGCAAAACAACTTTCATCAACGCCTTGTGTAAGGAACTGGGCGTTGAGTCGGACCCGACGGCGTCGCCCACCTTTGCGTTGGTCAACGAGTATCGTTCCGACACCACCGCCGAGCTGATTTATCACTTCGACCTCTATCGGCTCGAAAGCCTCGACGAGGCGCTGGATATGGGCATGGAGGACTATCTGGACTGCGGGGCGGTGTGTCTGATCGAGTGGCCCGACATTGTTGACCCGATGCTGCCCGACGACACCATTGACCTGACAATCACGGTCAACCCCGACGGCTCGCGCACGCTCGCCTGGCAGTAAGGCTCTCTGAACCTTTTGGGGGCGGCGGGGGTTTGATTCAGTATGAAGAAGATTATCCTTGCCGGCCTGTGCGCGCTGGTTCTGGGCGGCTGCGGCCACAGGCCTCAGCCCGACGCTGCGGTTGCCGCGCAGGCAAACGTTGTGCCCGACACTTTGCGCGTCGGCACGCTATATTCGCCAACCTCATTTTTTATTTACCGCGGCGACTCGCTGGGCATTGACTTCGACCTGGTGCGCTCGCTAGCGGCTGACCTCAACCGCCCCTGGACGCTCCGGGTGGCCCAATCGCTGCCTCAGTTGGTTGCAATGCTCGACTCGGGGGTAATCAACCTGGCGGCCTACCCGATTCCGATAACGGCCGAATACTCGCAGTCGGCGCTGCCTTGTGGCTTCGTGTCGACCGATTGCCAGGTGCTCGTTCAGCAAACGCCCCTGGGCTCCGAACCCGAAATAACCGATGCGGCCCAGCTGCCGGGCCACCGCGTCAGCGTGCTGGCCGGCTCGCGCTACGACCACCGCCTGCAAAACCTCAACTCCGAACTCGGCGGCGGAATTGAAATCGAACGACTCGACCCCGACTCGGTGGCCCCCGAAGACCTCATCGACATGGTTGCCGACGGGCGCATTGAGCGCGCGGTGCTCTCGGCCGACATTGCTCAGCTCCACGGCTCCTACCACTCCAACATCAACGCGCAGGTCGAGGTTTCGCTGCTTCAGCGCCAGGCCTGGGCAGTGGCTCCGGGCCAAACCGTTCTGGCCGGCGCAATCGACTCCTGGGCCGAGCGCACCGAGCCCGCCGAGCAGCGCGCCGAACTGCTCAAGCGCTACTATCAGCTCAACAAACTCGACGGCCGCACAACCTACGGCAAAATCGACCTGTCGGACGGCACCCTCAGCCCCAAATATGACCCGATTTTCCGCCGCTGGGCCCAGACCATCAACTGGGACTGGCGCCTGCTGGCGGCCCAGGCCTACACCGAAAGCCGCTTCAACCCCTCGGCCCGCTCCTTTGCCGGCGCGCGGGGGCTGATGCAGATAATGCCGCGCACCGGCCGCGCCTACGGCCTGAAGAACGCCAACAACCCCGAGCAGTCGGTCAAGGCCGCAGTCAGCTACCTCAACGACCTGGACCGGATGTTTGCCTCGAGGGTGCCCGACCCGGCCGAGCGCCTCAAATTCGTGCTCGCAGCCTATAACGCCGGTCAGGGCCACATTTTCGACGCCATGCGTCTGGCTGAAAAACATGGCCTCGACCCAACGAAATGGGACGACAATGTGGAAAAAACAGTGCTCATGCTCGCAAATCCGCAACATTATAATGATAATGTCGTAAAATATGGCTATCTTCGCGGACGTGAAACCTTCGACTATGTTGACCGGATCATGACCCTCTATAACCTCGGCAAAACAGCAATTCCCGCATAACTCTCAATAATTCATCATGAAAAAAACATTCATCCGTGTGGCCCTCGTGCTAACAATCGCCGCTTCGCTCGGCCTCAGCTCCTGCATTGGCAGCTTTGCCCTGACCAACCGCTTGATGAGCTGGAACAAAACCATAAGCAACAAGTTCGTCAACGAACTCGTGTTCGTTGCCTTCTGGATTCTTCCGGTCTATGAAGTCTCGACCATTGCCGACATTCTGGTGCTCAACTCCATAGAATTCTGGAGCGGCTCCAACCCCATGGCCTGCTCGACCCAACACATCAAAGGCGCCGACGGCCGCAACTACCTGGTCAAATGCGACGGCAAAGGCTACGACATCATTGCTGAAGACGACCAAACCAGCATTCGCCTGGACTTCGACGTTGAAGCTCAGCGCTGGGACGTTACCGCCGGCGGCCAGACCTACGAACTGCTCACGTTCGTTGACCCCGACCACGTTTCGCTACCCGCTGCCGACGGCACCCGCCAGACCGTTAGCCTCGACGCCGCCGGCCTCATGGCCTATCAGGCCCAGGCCCCCGTGCAGCTGATTTTTTAATCGCGAGTGAACAAAAAAACAGCCCGGAGCGTTAGAACTGAAAAAGCTAATAATTCAAACAACAAACAATGAAGAAAACTTATTTCATCCTCGCTGCCGCAGCCGCAATGGTTGCCACTACCGCATGCTCTAAAAAAGCCGAAACCGCAACCACCGACGAAACCCCCGTTGAAGCAACCGCCGCTGAATATTCAGGCGTGCTCCCCGCAGCCGACGCCGACGGAGTGAACTACACCGTTAGCCTCACTGCCGAAACCGACACCACCGGCACCTTCAGCATGACCGAAGACTACATTCAGGGCGACACCATCGGCCAGTCGTTTACCTCGGCCGGCACCTATGCAGTGATTGAAAACGAAGGTCAGAAATACGTAGCTCTGGCTCAGGACGCAGCCAACATCACCTACTTCCGCTGCGACGGCGACACCGCCATCACCATGGTCAGCGCCGACCTCACCCCCGCCGTTTCCGACCTCAACTACACCCTCACCCGCACCAAATAACCCACCCCACTTCCCTTCCCCCCAACACGAAGAGGCCGTCTGACAAGTTTAGGCGGCCTCTATTCAACTTGTCAACAAAATCATTAGAGGAGGGAGGCCATGTAGATTGGCAGGCAAATGATGTCGTAGTCCTTGCGTAGGTCTTTGGTATATAGCAGATAACGCCGGTTAATACGCGAGGAGTACTTGGCCTGAAATTCATCGAGCGACTTATGGGCTTTGTAGCTTGATGACTTGACTTCAATAGGACAGATCTTATCGTGGCGGCTCAGCAGGAAATCAATCTCATAGCGGCCGGCTGATGCCGACTCCGATGTTTGACCTTTAAAGGTATAGTAAAACAGCGAATTACCTGCTCCGACAAGTTGCTGAGCTACAACATTTTCATAGATATAACCCAGGTCGGCCGGCAGTTTATCCAAAAGCAGTTTCTGATATATGATATTCTCCGTAAAGTCCTTATCCATAAAGGCCAGCGTTATGAACAAGCCGGTGTCGGCAAGAAACATCTTGAAGCAGTCATAGCCGGCATGGAGGGCAAATCCAACGTTAGGATCATCGGCATGGTAGGCAAAGTTCACCGTTTTGGACTCGTCAATATCTGCAAAAATTTCTTCAAGCCGCGAAATTCTTGAGTTTTCGATTACCTTACCAACCCGATAGCGCATATTATTGCGGGCCAACTCGGCAGGGATGGACTTAAAAATCGTTGCCGCACGCCCTTTGTCGTCGATTTTTTTAAAGTCATCGATATAGAGGTTTAGAATGTCGCGCTTCACATCATCGACCGTTTCGAAATTTGATGTGTCCAGATATTCGGCAACAGCTTGCGGCATGCCTCCCACAAGCATATAAAGCCTGAAGAGCTTAAACATTTCGCGGTTCACTGCATCGCCCAGCGGTTTGAGATGCTCAAACGAATAGCGAATGAGATCAAACGTTGGTTTCTTTCCTATAGCCCAAAGGAATTCTTCGAAATCCATTGGGTGCATTTCAATTCGACGCTCCTCGCTGGGAATGAGAATTCCCTGAATGTTGCGTTTAATCGAAATTAGTGAGCCGGTTTCTATGTAGTCATACCGGCCGTCCTTGACCAGATGCTTGATTGCCTGGCGAGCCTGAGGGCAGAACTGCACTTCATCGAAAATTATACATGCTTTCCCGGGGGTCAACTGAGTGCCGGTAATAGCCTGAAGAGTAAGAAAAAAATAGTGCAGATCCGAGAGGTCATCGAAAAGCTTTAGCATATCGGGACTGACCTTAGTGAAGTCTATCAACAAATAGTTTTCATACTCTTTTTTCGCAAACTCCTCGGCGATTGTTGACTTGCCAACACGGCGCGCACCCTCAATCAGAAGGGCGGACTTGCCTCTCGATTTTTCCTTCCAGGCTTTGAGCTTGGCATAGATTTTGCGCTTAAATATAGGATAATCCATATAACTTTCTAATTTTGAGCGCAAATATAATGATTTTGTCAAGAAACGACAAATTTTTAGGGGCTATTTTGTACAAGAAACGGGATTTTTTAGAACCCTGTTTTGTACAAGAAACGGAAAATGTTGGGCTTTTAAAGTTGCGGAAGGAGGACCCCGTCAATCTTATTTTCAATCGTCTCTCCGGATTTCCCAATGCCCATTTTTTGAATGGCCTAACCAAACAACATTATTTGCTCTTAACCAGCGTTTGAGAGTTGATGATGATACGCCTAACATACGCGAAAGGTCCGCTTTTGTTACTTTGGGGTTCTTTTGGAGTGCTTCTATCAATCTTTGAGGTCCATTTTGGGGGTCATCAACTCCCTTAGCGCCCTTTTGGGGCTCATTTTGGGGTTCACCATGCTCAACAAAATCATTGTAGAGTTCGAGCATGGCTTTAACGTCTTGCTCGTTGCCCGCAGTATTGAGTGTCAAAGTAGTGCGGTCCACACCATTGCTATGAGTTTCTTCGATTGTTGCCGGGGTATGGTAGACTTTTTCCCACACTTTGCAGATACCACTGAGTCCACTTCCGGCCCGCTCTCCAAATTCAATCAAAGAGAAGATTTTCAGCATTATTCCGTTGCGTGGGTCGGAGATACCACCATTAACAGCTTCAGTAATAGATATTCGCACAGAACCGGGATTTGACAGTTTGTAGCCATCTTCAGACTTCTGGATAACTAAGCCTTGGCGTCCATAAAAATCAGCATGAACTACCATGTTGGTAACAGCTTCCCTGAGGAGTTTATGTATTGGGGTATCATCGACCCGCAAATTACCTTTCAATACAAAAGGAACTTTCAAACCTTGCTGCATTCGCCGAAGGGCTTCGATGACGAAGTCGAAAACATTGCCGCTCCAATCGCCGGATGTTGAAACTATGCGGTCGCTCCAGCGGGTTGCACCTAATGAACGGTTTTCTTGATAGTCGAGAAAGTAGTTAGGAAATTCTCTAGTAATCTCATATTCATATCCGAACATGAGCAGTCCGGCAGCAGTTGGATGATATTTACCATCTTCACCGATTCCTATAGCTCCAATCTTACGCAGAAATATTTCATCATCCTCGTTATTCCAAAGATGATTGGCATGGGCAGAACGAAAAAAATTTCGGTAGCCCTTAACGGTATCCTTACTAAAAACGGATATATCCATATTCTCAAGAACCTTTGCATCTTGAGTAACGTAGGCTGCATCCCGAAACATCAGCGACATTTCGTCGATAGAGCAGTGGTAGTCCCCTTCGTGATTTCGACGAAAAGTACCGGATTTGGGATCCATTCCAACATAGACAGGACGGGCTGCACGTTCCGCACGAGGTACACGAACTAAAAGAATATTCTTTCCATCGAGTACCTCAGTCTTGACCATACTTTGAGTAACAATATTGGCACTAATCTTCTGGCGATTATTGACCATATTCCAGAAATCCTTCTGAAGTTTCTCTACATCAACATCTTCCGGATGAAGGGAGCCATCGTTTGCCTCGTTTACACCGAGCAGAATTATACCACCATCGGTATTGGCAAACGCGGAATATGTTTCCCAAAAAGATCCCGGGAAACCACCCTTAGCCTTCTTGGCCTCGAGCTGATTATGTTCTCTATATTCACTTAGCTTACTTAAGTCGAATTCTGCCATAACTATGAAATTTTTATGAGTTGCGGGAGGAGGTAGGTGCGGAGGGTGAGCAGGGCGGTGGCGAGTTCGAGGCGGGGGTTGGTGAAGCGGCGAATCCAGCGGTGGTTGTTTTCAATCATTTCGCGGGCCAGGGCCGGACGGGAGAGGTAGTGGTCCATCTGGTCGAGCAGGTCGGAATAGTCGGCCGACACGGCAACATAGTTTTCGCCGGGGCGAAGCAGCGCCTCCTGAAACCAGGATTCCATTGTCGGTTTGGGCATCACAGGCAGAGAGTTGGAACTCATGACCCATTTGAGGTTGGTAGCAACGTCGTTGCCCTCAATGCAGGCAATGAACTTGTAATGCAACTGCTGGTCAACGGTCATGCGCCCGCGCTGCCATTCGGGGCGGCCGCCTTCGAGGTTGGTCTGGCCCAGGTCGGTTCGCGGGTGGCCGAACCAGCGCTTCAAAAAGTCGTAGCGCTCGCTGCGGTGCACTTCGTTGCGCGACACTATTTCGGGCCGCTTTTTCTGCCAGGGCAGTGGGTCGGAGTCGACGAAGCGGAAGTGGCGTATGGCGTTGAGGGGCATCAGGGTCGCATTTTCGTCGCCAACGCAGCGGGCCTTGCAGAGCGTTGGCAGGGCAAAGGGGTCGTAGATGTCGCCGGGAGCATAGAGAAAGCGCACCGACTGCGGAAAATAGTTCAGCGCGCGCCGCAGCGGAAAGAAGTAGCCGGTGTGGCGCGGCTTGGAGCGGGGCATGCGGAAGTCGGCGGCGGTTATCAGCCGGGCGGGGTCGGCATCAGCCGGATCGAGCGCGCGGCGGCAATAGTAGGCAGCGCGCTGCCGGGCTGCGTCGAGCTGGTCGGCGGTCAAGGAGTCGAGCACCCGGGGCAATGAATAGAGCGCCGCGGGGAGCACGGAATCGAGCAACCCGCGGAAAATGAATGAGGTTTTGTCAGGGCCGATGAGTTTAGACATTGAAGCGGAAGTGCATGATGTCGCCGTCCTGAACAACGTATTCCTTGCCTTCAACACCCATTTTGCCGGCTTCTTTCACGGCAGTTTCGGAGCCGAGGGTAACATAGTCATCATACTTGATGACTTCGGCGCGGATAAAGCCTTTTTCAAAGTCGGTGTGGATAATGCCGGCGCATTTGGGCGCCTTGGAGCCGCGCGTAAAGGTCCAGGCGCGCACTTCGTCGGGGCCGGCGGTGAAATAGGTCTGCAGGTCGAGCAGGGCATAGGCCGCGCGGATGAGTCGGGCCACACCGGATTCCTCCAGTCCGATTTCCTGGAGGAACTCCTGGCGTTCCTCCCAGGTTTCGAGTTCGGCGATTTCGCTTTCGGTCTGGGCGGCCACGATGAGGATGTCGGCGCCTTCGTCCTTAACGGCTTCGCGCACAGCTTCGACGTAGGCATTGCCGGTTGCGGCCGAAGCGTCGTCGACGTTGCAAACGTAGAGCACCGGCTTGGCGGTCAGCAGAAACAGCTCGCGGGCAAAGCGCTGCTCGTCGGGGGTGTCGAACTGAACGGAGCGGGCCGGTTTGCCGGCATCGAGGGCTTCCTTATAGCGCAGGAGCACATCGGCCTGCATGCGGGCGGTTTTGTCGCCGCCGGTCTGCGCGGCCTTGAGGGTTTTGGCCAGGCGGTTCTCGACCGTTTCGAGGTCTTTGAGCTGAAGTTCGTAGTCAATGATTTCCTTGTCGCGCACGGGGTCGACCGAGCCGTCAACGTGGGTGATGTTGTCGTTGTCGAAGCAGCGGAGCACGTGGAGAATGGCATCCGTTTCGCGGATGTTGGCCAGAAACTTATTGCCGAGGCCCTCGCCCTTGCTGGCACCTTTGACCAGGCCGGCGATATCGACGATTTCAACCGTTGCGGGCACCACCGAGCGCGGCTGGCAGAGTTCAACCAGCTTGGTGAGGCGGTCGTCGGGAACGGTTATCACGCCAACATTGGGTTCAATGGTGCAGAACGGAAAGTTGGCGCTTTGGGCCTTTGCATTCGAAAGGCAATTGAAAAGGGTCGATTTGCCAACGTTGGGCAGGCCGACAATACCACACTGGAGTGACATATTTGATTGAGTCTATTTTTGAGGTTTAGTATTTGTTCTTGAAAGTATCGGCAAATGCCAGCCGAAGCGCACCGCAAGCATGCGCACCGTAACAATCACCGCCAGGCAAATGAGGCTGCAAACCTCCATTGAGCCTCCGGCCAGCTTGGCCAGCCAGTAGCATATGCCGCCAATGAGCGAAGCCATGGCGTAGATATCCTTGCGGAAAATCAGCGGCACGCGGTTGAGCAGAATGTCGCGGATAACTCCGCCAAAGGCGCCGGTCAGCATGCCCATGCAGATTGCAACCCCCATGGGGCAACTGCGGAAAAGGGCTTTTTCTATGCCGATGACGGTAAACATGGCCAGGCCGATGGCATCGAAAACCATTAGCATGCGCTCGCGCCGAACAAGCCAGCGACTGAACACTATAACGAGCACCATGGCCAGGGCGGTGCAGATGAAATAGGCGGCAAACATCCTGAAGTCAGTAACCCAGAAGGCGGGCTGACCCAGAATGGCATCGCGCAGGGTGCCACCGCCCAGAGCCGTGACCAGGCCGATAATATAGGCTCCAAACCAGTCGAAACGTCGCAACGCGGCCAGGCGTATGCCGGAAATGGCACACGCCAGAGCGCCAATCATTTCGATGATAAAGGAAAAGAGCATCGGGGGTGGGAGGTGGACGGCTTAGCGGGGAAGGGCAATTTTTTCTACGCGGCGCTGGTGGCGTCCGCCCTCAAACTTGGCAGCCAGAAAGGCGTTGGTCACCTCAATGGCCGTTTCGGTCGATATGAAGCGAGCCGAAAGCACCAGGCAGTTGGCGTCGTTATGCTGGCGGGCCAGTTCGGCCAGTTCGGTGTTCCAGCAAATTGCGGCGCGCACGCCCTGATGTTTGTTCAGAGTCATGGCTATGCCGTTGCCTGAGCCGCAAATGGCTATGGCCGGATAGACTTCGCCGCTTTCCAGAGCATAGCCGCAGGGATGGGCATAGTCGGGATAGTCACACGACTGCTCGGAATGAGTGCCGAAGTCGATAATCTTTTCAACGTCGGGGCGCTTTGAAAGCATTTCCTTGAGCGTTTCCTTCAGTTCGAAGCCAGCGTGGTCGCTGCAGATACCTAAAATCATAGAGCGGATAATTTAGCAATAGTTTCGGTTGGATCGGGTGAGTTGAAAACGAAGCTGCCGGCAACCAAGATGTCGGCTCCGGCCTGAGCCAGACGGGCACCGGTTTCGTAGTTCACGCCACCGTCAATTTCAATCAGCGCGCCCGAGCCGGTGCGCTCAATGAGGTCGCGCAGGCGGCGCGTCTTTTCAATGGTGTTCTCAATGAACTTCTGGCCGCCGAAGCCGGGGTTGACGCTCATCAGCAGAACCATGTCGAGGTCGGCAACAATGTCTTCGAGCAGGCTGACCGGAGTTGCCGGATTCAGCGTAACGGCGGCTTTCATGCCCGCGGCCTTGATGGCCTGCACGGTGCGGTGGAGATGGCGCGCGGCCTCCAGATGCACGTTCATATACTCCACACCCGGAATCCCGGCCAGGCGGTCAACCCAAATGCCGGGCTCCTCAATCATCAGGTGAACGTCGAGCGGCTTGGTGGCTTTGCGGCTCACCGCCTCGATTATCGGAAAGCCAAACGAAATGTTGGGAACAAAGCGCCCGTCCATAACGTCGAGATGAAACAGCGCCGCTTCGGAGCGGTTAACCATTTCAACATCGCGGTCGAGATTGCCGAAATCGGCCGAAAGCAGCGAAGGAGCTATTTTCATTGTTTTTTGGGTTTAAGGAGCTGCCAGGCAACATAAACGATGCAAAGCGCACCTATGCCGTAGCCCACATATGAAAGATAATCGTTATAATATTCAATTTGCTGGAAAAGGTCGGCTTCGTCAACCGTTTTGGCCAGCAACGCACCCAAAATGCAGAGAACAACATTCCAGATTGCAGCACCGGCAGTGGTGTAGAAAACGAACTTTGCAAAATTCATCCGCGCCAGGCCGGCCGGAATGCTGATCAGCTGGCGGATAACCGGAATCAACCGACCGATAAAGGTTGAAACGGCGCCGTGTTTGTCGAAATACGCCTCGGCCTTGTCAACCTTTTCGGGCGAAATCATGCAGATTGCGCCGACGCGGCTGCGCGCAAACGCATAAACAATCGGCCGGCCAATCCACATTGCCAGCAAATAGTTGATAATCGACCCGCAAAGAGCCCCCAGCGTCGAAGCGACGCCAACGCCTATCAGCGTCATCTCGCCGGTTTTCATGGCTATAAAAGCCGCCGGGGGAACAACAATTTCGCTGGGAAACGGAATAAACGAACTCTCAATGGTCATGAACACGAACACCCAGAAATAACTCATGTGTTCCCACACGAGAGTAAACAGATATTGCGCGTCAAGAAAAGCTAATACTGACATTTTCGGTTCTTGCAATTAAAATTCAGTGCAAATTTAAGCAATAATTTTCACTAATTGGTAATTAGCGCTTAGAAATTTTTAGGCCCGAGTGGGGACATCGCGTCCCGGCTCGGGTCTCTCTACTACTTTACTACTATGAATGATTGTTTCGTTTGTTCGAAAGCTAAACACGGAAAGTTGCAAGTTGGTTGGCCGTGTAACTGCTTTGTAACTGCCTTTTAATCCCGCTGCAACAAACCGCCATTTTTTCGCCTCTTAAAAAAATTTGCTAACCGTGTGAACCTTTTCGCCGGAGCGGTTGTTCTAATAGTGTAAAGCGACTGATGAGAAGCTTTTCATGTGTGAATGATTGTGATAATGATTGGTTTATTATTCGACGAGGAGTGACTGTGAAGCCACTCCTCGCTGCATTTACCCAATAAGGTGAATTTTGTGTAAACCTTTCTTAACTCGAGTTAAGAAAGGTTAAAAAATTGGGGGGGGTAATTTTTTTCGTAACTTCGCCGCAAATTCAAGTAAATAACGAATTTGCGGCATTGCCACACCGCAAAATTCAGATTTGTTCTCCGGGTTTGTGGCACCCGATTTTAACACCATTTATCACATCAATGAAAAAGTTAGCTTTACTTTTGTGTGCTGTCCTGGGTTGCGGTCTGATAGGTCAGGCTCAAATCACCACAGGCGAAAACACCGCACAAACAATCCGCACCGGTAACCGCGCCGAAGCAGGCGATTTTGGTCTCTATCTGGGAGCAACTACCACCCACTTCCAGTCAATCGGCGACAAAGACACCCAGTTCGCCGCTCTCCCTCTGATCAACTTCAAATACATGACCACCGATAACCTTGAAATGCGACTGGGCTTTGAATGGTGGAGCAAAACAAACTCCAACTCCAACACCGTTGAAGACAAAACTTCGAAAGGCTCCGACCGCACAACAAGCATTATGTTCTATCCCGGCGTTGCCTACCACTTCAACAAGTCGAACCTGCTCGACGTTTATGTTGGCGCCGAACTCCCCATTGGCGGTGGCGCGAATGCAAACGCTGCCAAATTCGACGGCAAGGAAGTCGAGGACGCAACCTACTCGGCAAACCGCTTCGAAATCGGCGTTGGTGCCTTTATTGGTCTGCAGGCCTATATCTGCAATCTGCCCCTGGCCGTGGGTCTTGAATATGGCTTCAATGTTCGCAACTGCCATGTTAGCAACGGTGTTCTTTCGGCCGACGACTTTACCTTTACCGACTATTCATATGCCAAAGACCAAAGCTCCAACAGCTTTGTTCTCGGAAACCAGGCCCGCCTGACCATTACTTACTTCTTCAAGCTCTAAACCATCTATGAAAATTCTGAAACTTATCGCCGTATTCGCGGTTCTGCTGACTGCGACATCGTGCGGGTCAATTTCCAAAAACCGGTCGTACTCGTTCAACGACGTGCGCCTGGAAATGGGAATGAATGACCTCCAGTATCTTGGAGAGGAAGAAATCTCGATTGAATACACCTCGTATCTGTGGGTAATCAAAAGCATTGAAAAGGTCAACGGTGAAAAATATAATCCCGTCAACAAAAAGGAACTGACAATGCCCCGCAGCTGCAATTTCCGCAACCAGAACCTCGACAAGGCAGCCTATAAGCTGGTTGAAAAATATCCCGACGCAGTTTACTTCCAGATCGTATTCGAAACCAAGAATATTGACCGCCTCTTCCTCGGCAGCGTCCACAAGGAATCAGCCAAAGTCAGAGCCTACAAGCTTAAACACTAATAGCCCTCATAAACAGAAAAGGTATCGGAGCAACCAAAAGTCTGCTCGGATACCTTTTATTTATATTGATTCATACAATTAAAAAAATGACCCGATATCTACGCAACCTTCTGCTGGGACTGACCGCGGCAATGCTGACGATGTGTAACACATCAAACAGCAAGCTATCTGATGTGGCCGTGATCGTTAGCCCCGGAGCGAGCACCCCCGTAACACTCCATGCCGGCGAGCAGGCTCTCTACTCCGTGTATCTTACAACCGCCCACGACTACGTAGCCTCGCTGAAAATAACCTCGTTCGACCCACAGAACGGACTGACAACCTGCCTGGAAGAAAGCCTGAACTCAACAACAGTTGAACGGCAGTTCGCATTCTGCGCACCGGCCCTCGACCGCGACAGCGTTGAAATCGTGCTTTCCTTCCAGGCCACCGACAACCTCGGTAACACCGCCGCAGTCGAACGCAAAATCAACGTTTTGAACAAAGCCATAGCCATCGCCGAAAAAAATGGAATCGTGCTCTACAATCCGATATCGGGGCTGCCCGACGCGCTTGCGCTAACCGACGTTTCCAATCCCTTTAACCTGGCCGACTCTCCCCGACCCGAAACTGCCGACATCTATCTGACGTCGACCGCCGACTTCGACAGCATCAGCTGGCGCAGCAACACCAACCTGAAATTTCTCCGCAATAACTCCTTCGACTATCCTTCGGCAACGCCGTCGGCCATAACCGCAACCTTCGCAGCATCGGTGCGAACAGATGCAGTCAGCAACATTCGGGCCAACGACGTTATTATCGTTGGCCACGGCAACATGGCGCAAGGAGTATTCTACGTTTCAAACATTATTCGCACCCCCGAAAACCGCGCTTGCAT
>CAZDVP010000019.1:0-16471 GCA_964508865.1 uncultured Bacteroides sp.
GATCCCCGCCCCCGTCGCCGTTTAGCCAGCGTGGCTCTTGCTATTCCAACTTTTTTTGCTAACTTTGCAAACGTAACTCAACAACATAGTTCCCGCCATGATTAGCAAAGCCATCAAAAAATTGATTCCGACTATTCAGGAATTTATGGCCCGCCAGCCCATACGCCGGGCATGGCTCTTTGGCTCCTGCTCCCGCGGAGAGGAATCGCCCGAAAGCGACATTGACATTCTCGTTGACTATGATGACTCCAAAGGCGCGGTTTCACTATTCCAGATGGGCGGAATCTTAATGGACCTGTCCGACCTGCTCGGCCGAAGGGTTGACCTCGTTGAAAACAGCGGTCTGAAAGAGTTTGCCCGCCCCAGTGTTAACAAAGACAGAATCCTGATTTATGAGAGAGCCAATTAAAGACCTCGGGCGGTTGCAGCACATGCTCGAAATGGCAACCACGCTTGCCGCAGAAAACGGCAAGTTCACTGCCGAAAGTATCCGAAACGATAAAATCCTCTTTTTCGGCCTCTCGAAAATGGCCGAAATCATCGGTGAAGCTTCCTACAAGATTACCAAAGAGTTCAAAGCAACACATCCAGAAATTCCTTGGCGCCAGATTGAAGGAATGCGCCATATTTTGGTTCATGGCTATTACTCAATCAGTCCTGAATTGCTTTGCGACGTTATCGGCAACGACATCCCCGCGCTGATTCCCGACCTTAAGAAGTGTATCGACGAGCTGCAATAATTTGTTGGGTTGGGAAAAAATGCGTAAATTTGTAGGTGAGTTTAAATTTGATTTTTAGATTATGAAGAATATCCTTTTAGCCGTTTTCGCTTTTTGCGTGTCGCTGTCGGCCTCCGCTCAGGTCATCACCGAAACCCGCGCTACAAAAAAGAACGAAAACACCAACCTCTATGAAAAAGTGCCCGTCGAGGGCAAATATGTTGGCTACGCCGGCATAGAAATCGTTTCGCCCGGCGCCTTTGGCGACGGCGGCGCAAACTTCGGCTTCACCACCTCCCATGGCGTTATGGTCAAGGACTGCATCTTTGTTGGCGGCGGTCTGGGCTACGTTGCCGACTTCTCCAACAAGCAGGGCATATTCCCCGTGTTTGCCGACGGCCGCTACTTTTTCCGCTCGCAATTCCAGCGCCGCATCTATCCTCACATTGCCGGCCGCCTGGGCGCGATGATTCCCACTCAGGGAAGCGTCGGCGCCATGGGCCAGATTGCAATCGGCCTGCGCGTTCCCTTTTCGGAGAGCTTTGCAATGAATATTGAGGTGGGCCCGCAATATGCCACCCGCTATGAGCGCGCTCACGACCTCAACTCCGTTTCCGACAACGGCGCACCCTTTAAATCCGCCGGTTCGCGCTTTTCGTTTTTCGGCCGCGTAAACTTTGAATTCTGAGCCATGGCCGACGGATACCTCGAACGCAAAATGGAAGACTACCTTGCCGGCAAGCTGAAGCCTTCCAAGAAAAAGCCAACCAAAAAACCTGCCAAACAATCTTAACTCAATCCATTACCATTAAATCAAAATGAAAGCTATTTTCTCAGTCGCTGCAGCCGCTATGGCCCTTCCGGCCGTGGCTCTGGCCCAACAAAACGGAGAAATCCCCCCTCAGACACCCAACCCCGATGCTCCGCGCTATAACATCGTCTACATCATGACCGACGACCACACAGCGCAGATGCTCTCGGCCTACGACACCCGATATGCCCACACCCCGAACCTGGACCGTCTTGCCCAGAACAACGGCGTGAAGTTCAATAACTCCTTCGTTGCCAACTCGCTGTCGGGCCCCTCGCGCGCCTGCATGATTACCGGCAAGCACTCACACGGCAACGGTTTCTACGACAACGAAAGCGGTCGCCCCTTCGACGGCTCGCAGCCAACCTTCCCCAAATATCTGCAAAGCGTCGGCTATAACACCGCCCTTTTCGGCAAATGGCACCTCATTTCCAACCCCACCGGCTTCGACACCTGGCGCATAGTTCCCGAGCAGGGCGACTATTATAACCCCCGCTTTATCAATCAGGACGGCTCGCGCTCGGTTGAACACGGCTACCTGACCAACCTCATCACCGACTATTCGCTCGACTGGCTCGAAAACGGCCGCGACAAGTCCAAACCCTTTGCGCTGCTCATCCACCACAAGGCCCAGCACCGCAACTGGATGGCCGACACCTGCAACCTCAAGCTCTATGAGGACAAAACCTTCCCGCTGCCCGAAAACTTTTTCGACGACTACGAAGGCCGTCCGGCAGCCGAAGCCGCCGAAATGCGCATAGCATCGCCCCACGACATGGACATTGTTTATGACCTGAAGATGCTCAGCCCCGACTCGACCAAAAACACCCGTCTGACAAAAACCTACGAGGCATTCGTTGGCCGCATGGACCCCGAGCAGCGCAAGGCATGGGACGATTTCTATAACCCCATCATCAAAGAATTCTACGACTCCAACCTCGAAGGCAAAGAGCTGGCCGAATGGAAATTCCAACGCTACATGCGCGACTACCTGAAAACCCTCAAGAGCCTCGACGACAACGTTGGCCGAGTGCTCGACTATCTGGAAGCAAACAACCTGATGGATTCCACTCTGGTTGTTTACACCTCCGACCAGGGTTTCTATATGGGCGAACACGGCTGGTTCGACAAGCGCTTCATGTATGAGGAATCGCTCAACACTCCCCTGCTGATGCACCTGCCCAAAGGCCTGAACGCTTCGGGCGAAATCAACGAAATGGTTCAGAACATTGACTATGCTCCCACCTTCATGGAAATTGCCGGCGCCAACATTCCCGCCGACATCCACGGCAAGTCGATTCTGCCGATTCTGCGCGGCGAACACCCCGACGACTGGCGCGACGCAATCTACTATCACTACTACGAATATCCGGCCGAGCACTGCGTTAAGCGCCACTACGGCGTTCGCAACGACCGCTATAAACTCATGCACTTCTATAACGACATTGACCGCTGGGAACTCTATGACCTCCAGGAGGATCCCAACGAGATGCACAACATCTACGGTCAGCCCGGAACCGAAGAAGTGACCCGCAAACTCCGCAAGCGCCTGGCCGAACTCCAGGAAGAATACGATGACCCGATCCGATTCAAATACCCCATTAAAGAAAACTGATAGTTTCATACTGACTTCGGGCGGCAAGGCTTTTGAGCTGAGCCGCCCGGCTGTTATGGGAATTGTTAATGCAACTCCCGATTCGTTCTATTCCGGAGCGCGCAACGCCTCGGCGGCCACCGTTGAGCGCATGCTGGCCGACGGAGCCGACATTCTCGACATTGGCGCGTGCTCAACGCGCCCGGGAGCGGCGCCGGTGTCGGCCGCTCAGGAGTGGGAACGCCTCGAGCCGGTGCTCAAGGCCGCCCGCCGCTTGGCGCCCGAGGTGCCCATCAGCATCGACACCTTCCGCGCCGACGTTGCCGAGCGCGCCCTCGATGCCGGCGCCGACATTATCAACGACGTTAGCGGCGGCACCTTCGACCCGCGCATGGACCGGCTGGTCGCCGACCGGAGGGTGCCCTATATAGTAATGCACATGCGCGGCGACTCGTCGACCATGCAGAGCCTCACCGACTACGAAGCCGAGGGCGGAGTCACCGCGGCGGTTATCCGCTTTTTAGCGCAACGCATCAGCGAGTTAGCCGACATGGGAGTAAAAGACATCATAGTCGATCCCGGGTTCGGCTTTGCAAAAACCGTTGAGCAGAATTTTGAGCTGCTCGATAATCTGAAGCTGATTGTCGACACGCTGCAGCGCCCGGTGCTGGTCGGACTGTCGCGCAAGTCAATGTTCTATAAGCCGCTCGGGCTTGGGCCCGACGACGTGCTGCCGCAGACCGCCGCCGCAAATCTCAAGGCCAGTGAGCAGGGCGCGTCGATTCTGCGGGTCCACGACCCGGCCTACGCCCTTCCGCGCTGAATAAGGGCTAAAGGGCATTGCGGTTTCGCAATTATTTTCCTATCTTTGCGGTCGTTATGAAAAAGATTCTGCTTGCTATTATCAGCTGGGCGGGGCTGAGTGCCGCCGCCGCTGCTCCGACCAACCATGGTCAATACGTTCTCGTGCCCGCCGACTCCCGTGCTCCGGGGCTTTTCCTTGCCGAGGAGGCCAATGGCGCCGTGGTCGTTACCAACGATTATTCGCAGGCTGCCGCCTGGCAGTGGGACTGGGTCAGCGGCACCGCCACCGTTGCCGGCCACTATACGCTCAAAAACCTAAACAGCGGCAACTTCCTCTACGCCGCCGAGCCCGACGGCGCCGCATCGGTCAGCCCCACCGAAGTGGCCATCAGCCGCCGCGCCGGCTCGGAGAACCCTGACGCATCGGTTTTCGGCAACGGCGAAACTTTTTTGACCTCCACATCCACCGGTGCCGTTATTGCCGCGAGCCAGTCAACCGCCGCCTCCGAGTTCTTTCTGCTGAACTATTCGGCCACGGCCACCGCGCAGGAAATGACCGACGCGGCCAACCAGCTGCGCCACATGATAACAGCCCGCGCCGACGCCATTGCCCTGCTGGAGCCGATTTTCCGCGCCAGCTATAGCGGCATCAACGCCCTGCGGGTGCTATATAGCAACGTGGCCGCCTCGACCACCGACGAAGAACTGGCCGAAACCATTGCCGAGATGCGCCGCGTTGGCATCCGCATGTTTGAGAGCGACATGGAGGTCGGCGCGACCTGGCAGCAGCTCGCAACCGGCCTGTGGGTCACATATGCCAACGGAAAATATTGCGGCTCAACGGTCGCCGACCTGTCGGGCCTCTGGTATGCCGAATTTACCGACAACGGCAACACGGTTATCGACAACCGCACCTTCTACCTGCGCTCCAACTCCTCCGGGCGCTATCTTATCGCTCCCGAGGCCGACGGCCTTGCCGGCGACGTTGCCGACCGGCGCAATGCAACGCTCTGGCGCGTAGTGGTTAACCCCGGCGGTGTAGCCATTACGGTCAATGCCGACGAATCGAACTCGCGCCTGCTCTATCTGAACCCCGACGGCATTCTGAGCGTCACCTCCGGAGCCGACGCCCCCGCCGCTGCCGCCTATGCGGGCAACCTTCCAACCTTCGGCCAGGGCGTGAACTCGGTCGTGCCCGCCGGAAGCGAAGGCGAAGTCAGCGAGGTGAGAATCACGGTTTGCCGCGGCGCCCGGCCGCAGCCTTCGGGCGAGATTACGCTGACGCTGCGGCGCGACGACTCCGCCGGCAACGCGCAAACAACCCTTTTGCGCTCCATAGCGGCCTCCGAACTGGCCAACCCGGTTGCCGAAACAATCGAGGTTGACTACTATAACTCTGCCGGCGAGCATATTACCGGCCGGACCGAAGTCGATGTCTACACTCTTGTGCTCGACAGCGTATACACCGCCGGCGGCGAATACATGGCGCGCGTCAGCTTCGGTGCCTTTGAGCTCAACGGCGCCCTGAACGAAGAAATGGGTGGCTACGTGGTGCTGGCCGAAACCGACCTGTGGCAGCTGCTGGTTCAGCCCGCGGCCGACGCAACGCTGAAATCCCTCGAAAAAATCACAATCAACGGCCCCAACGGCATCTATGCCAACACCGCCGGCGCCGCCCAAGCCCTGCTGACCCTGAAATTCAATCCCGCCGACTCCGGCTTCACCGAAGAACTGCTCGAGGCGCCGATGGCCGACTTTGCTCAGGGCGGCAAATATGACTCCTACGACCTCGGCCCCGACTGGTTCACGATTCCCTGCAACTACACCGCCGCCGGGCTCTACCTGCTCGTTGTTCCGCAAGGATTCTTTATCGACAACGCCGGTGCCCCCTGCGGCGAGCTTTCGGTCAGCTGGACAGTCGACCCCGACGCGGCTCTGAACTCAGTCCGGGTCGACAATGGCACCCCCGCCGCCATCTTCGACCTTCAGGGCCGGCGCCTGCTCCGCGCTCCGCGCACGCTCCATATCAGCAACGGCCGACTCTCGCTGCCCGAATAATCATTTTTTTGGTTTAGATTTCCGAAAGAATTTTGTAAATTTGCCACCATGAAACGCTTGCTATATCTGGCGGCCATGTCCGCCGCTTTGCTCGCTGCCTCGTGCGGCAACGAATCAGCCTCGACCGGGCCGATTCTGACTGTTGATTCCCTGGCAGTTAACGACTCGCTGGCCTATGGCGGCTCGTCGGTTGAAATCAGCATTTCGGGGCTCTACCCCGATTCGGGCGCCATGCCGATGGTCGACAGCGTGCGCCGCTGGCTTGCTGACTGCCTGAGCCAGGGAACTTTTTCCGAACAGAAGCGCATAATAGTTCCGACGCAGGCCGAAATAGCCCAACCCAAGCGCCTGCTCGAACATCTGACAAAAAAAATCATCGCATCGTCGCAGCGCGACTTCATTGAGTTCTCCTATGAACCCGACCTGCGCGTTGGCTATGAATATCAGATCAACTTCGAGCCCACCTATCAGTCAGACTCGCTGCTGACCTATGCCTACTGCTACCTGGGCGGCGCCCATGGCAGCACGGTTTCGCGCGCGGCAACTTTTGCCGTTCCGTCGGGCGTTTTGCTGACCTACAATAACGTTTTCATTCCCGACCGCCGCAAGGAGCTGATTGCCCGCATCCGCCAAGGCCTATGGGAGCAATATTTCAGCCCCACGGTTGCCGACCCGAAGGCCACCCTGGCCGACGCCCTGCTCATCGACCCGGCCGAACTCGACCTGCCCGCCTGCGGCCCCGAATTCGGACCCAACGGCATCACCTTCACCTACGGGCAATATGAAATCGCCCCCTACGCATCGGGCATGCCGGCATGCACCCTGAGCTACACCGACCTCCACCCGCTGATGCAGGCGTGGGTTATGCCGCTGATAACCAACAACCACCAGCGCTGACGCCATGTCCGACCTGCTTGCTCGCCTCGACGGCATCGACGAGCGCTTCGAGGAAGTTTCGACGCTCATAACCGACCCGGCAGTCATTGCCGACATGAAGCGCTACGTTGCGCTGACAAAGGAATATAAAGAACTGGAGCGCCTGACCCAAACCGTTGGACGCTACCGCACCCTGCTGGCCAACCGGGCCGAGGCCAAAGAAGTGCTCGAAACCGAAAAAGACGACGAACTGCGCGCCATGGCCCGCGAGGAAATCGACGCGGCCGACGCAGCGATTCCCGCCCTGGAGGAGGAAATCAAGCTGCTGCTGATTCCCGCCGACCCCGAAGACGCCAAAAACGCCATTGTTGAAATCCGCGGGGGCACCGGCGGCGACGAAGCCGCCCTGTTTGCCGGCGATCTGTTCAAAATGTATACCCGCTATTGCGAGAGCAAAGGCTGGACGGTTGCCGTCAGCTCCTTCAGCGAAGGCGCCGCCGGCGGCTTCAAGGAAGTGGTGTTCTCGGTAAGCGGCGCCGACGTTTACGGCACTCTGAAATATGAAAGCGGAGTGCACCGCGTTCAGCGTGTGCCCGCAACCGAAACCCAGGGGCGCGTCCACACCTCGGCGGCCACCGTTGCCGTTCTGCCCGAAGCCGAGGAGTTCGACGTTGAAATCAACGAAGGCGAAATCAAGTGGGACACCTTCCGCTCCGGCGGCGCCGGTGGCCAGAATGTGAACAAGGTGGAATCGGGCGTCAGGTTGCGCTACATGTGGAAAAACCCGATAACCGGCGTTAGCGAAGAAATTCTGATCGAGTGCACCGAAACGCGCGACCAGCCAAAAAACAAAGAGCGCGCACTGAGCCGCCTGCGCACCTTTATCTACGACCGCGAGCATCAGAAATACGTTGACGACATTGCCTCGCGCCGCAAAACCCTCGTTTCAACCGGCGACCGCTCGGCCAAAATCCGCACCTACAACTTCCCTCAGGGCCGCATAACCGACCACCGCATCAACTATACCATCTATAACCTGCCCGCATTCCTCGGCGGCGACATTCAGGAAGTTATCGACAAGCTCACCATAGCCGAAAATGCTGAAAAGCTTCGCAGCGAAACTGTCTGACATCCACACCCACAACCCCGACGCCCCGGCCGATGCCGTCATAAACCTCGACCGCTACGGCCGGATGCGCCCCGGCAGGGTCTACTCCGTCGGGTGGCACCCCTGGTGGGGCGAACCCGACATGGAATGGGTCGAACAGACCGCCGCCGACCCGCGGGTGGTTATGATCGGCGAATGCGGAATCGACAAACTCCGCTCGCCGCTGAGCCTTGAGCGTCAGCTGGAAATCACCCGCCTCCACGCCCTTTTGGCCGAACGCCTGGGCAAACCGCTGCTGCTCCACATAGTTGGCGCCTGGAACGAAATCAGCGCCCTTCGCCGCAGCCTCAACCCGGCGCAGCCCTGGATTATCCATGGCTTCCGGGGCAAGCCCGAGCTGGCCCGCCAGCTGGTCGGCGCAGGCTTCTATCTGTCGCTGGGAAAGAAATTTAACCCCGAGGTTATCAACGTTATTCCCCCCGAGCGCATATTTCGGGAAACGGATGATAATTTCTAATTGCTTATACCAGATTTTTTTCGTAAATTTGCGCCCGAAATTATAGCATTCACCACACATGGACGAACTCCGGACCCTCAGCAATATTCTCGCCGCAGAGGCAAGCGCAATCGCGTCGGTGCCCCTGACCGAAAACTACTCAGCAGCTCTCGACCTCATTCAGCACCAGGTTTGCGACCTGGGCGGCAAAGTTGTTGCTTCCGGCATGGGCAAGGCCGGACAAATTGCCTCTAACATCGCTTCGACCTTTGCATCGACCGGCATTCCGGCGGTTTGCATCAATCCCGCCGAAGCGCAACACGGCGACCTGGGCGTGCTTCAGCCCAACGACGTTATGCTGCTCATTTCCAACTCCGGACGCACCGACGAAATTCTGCGGCTCTATGAAATCGCCCGAATGCTATATCCCGAAATCAGAGCCATCGTAATCACCGCCGAGGCAACCTCGCCCCTGGCTCAGACCCCCGACTCAATCGGCATCTTCACCGGCAATCCCGCCGAAGTCTGCCCCCTGGGTCTGACCCCCACAACCTCCATTACGGCCATGACCGTCATCGGCCACCTGCTCATTGTCGGCATGATGCTCCGCACCAATTTCACCCGCGAACAATACGCAGTGCGCCACCAGGGCGGCTCGCTCGGCGAAAAACTTCGCGACTGCACCCCGCGCAAATGAACCACGGCTACAATCCCACCGAACTGCGCGCCGACGATATGTCGGTTGCCGTTGTGCGCACCCAATGGAACGAACAGGTAACCTCGCTGCTGGCCCAGGGAGCCACTCAGACTTTGGCCGCCGCCGGCGCCGAAGTTGAGGAATTCGTTGTTCCCGGCGCCATTGAGCTGACCTATGCCGCCCAGCGCATAATCGATTCCGAGCGGTTCGACGCCGTTATTGTGCTCGGCTGCGTTATCAAGGGCGACACCCCCCATTTCGACTATGTCTGCCAGAGCGTTACGCAGGGAATCACCTCGCTCAACGCCGACGGCCCCGTGCCGGTGATTTTCGGGGTGCTGACCGTGCTCGACCTGCAGCAGGCCCTTGACCGCTGCGGCGGACCCGCCGGCCATAAAGGCATCGAAGCCGCGCAGACCGCCATAGCCATGGTTGACTTCGCCCGCCAATTCGATGACTGACACGCTGCGGCTCCCCTGCCGCCTTGCTCCCCCGATTGCCTACTATCGCGCCCTGGCCCGCCACTCCGGACCGGTTGAAATCTGCTGCGCCGAGCGTTTCGACAAACGCGCCAAGGCCGCCCACCGCTTCGTTATTGCCGACACCCGCGGAGCGCTCGAGCTGACGGTTCCGATAGCAAAACCCTATGGGCGCACCTGGGCCGCAACGCGCCTTTCCGACCATGGCCGCTGGTGGGAAACGATTCCCTCGGCTCTCGAAAGCGCCTATGGCCGCACACCCTATTTTGAATTCTATGCGCCCGATCTGCTGCCGCTGCTGGCCAATCCGGAGCGGTTTGCATCGGTAGGCGAACTGAATGCGGCGGTCGACGGCTTTATTCGCCGCGCGCTGGCGCTCAGCGACCGCCCCGTCAGCTATTCGTTCACTCCCTGCACGCGCCCCGATGCGGTGCCCGAGTTTGAGCCGCAGCCCTACTGGCAGCTGCGCGCCGCCGAGCTCGGCTTCATTGGCGGGCTGTCGGTTCTCGACCCGCTGTTTAATCTCGGCCCGGAGGCGCAACTACTTCTGTGAGCGGCGCATGCGGGCCGGCAGTATGCCCATTCGCCCGCGATATTTCGCAACGGTTCGCCGCGCAACGCTATAGCCCATTTTGTTGAGTTCTTCGGCCAGCGCATCGTCGGTCAGCGGCTTCTGCTCCGCATCGACCAGCTCGCGCAACGCGGCCTCGATTTCGCGCGCCGAGGTGGTGTCGTCGGCCGCGCCGGAGCGATGGTTGAAAAACGATTTGAGCGAGTAAACGCCCCATTGCGTTGCCAGCCACTTGCCGGCAACGGCCCTTGAAATCAGCGACAGGTCGAGCCCCGTGGCATCGGCAATCTGCCGCAGAACCATCGGGCGGATTTTCTTTTCGTCGTCGGCCGAGGTGAAAAACGGCGCCTGCAACTCAACGATTGCACGCCCAATGGCCAGCAGCGTTTCCTGGCGGCGCCTGAGCGCGTCGATAAAGCCGGAGGCCTGCGCGCGGCGGTCGCGCACGAACCGGGCGGCCTCGGGATTCTCCGGATCGATTGCAAAACTCTGCTCAATGCGCAGCTCGGGCAGCGAGTTGGGCAGGCTCACCCAGGCGCGGCGTCCGTCGGTTTCAACAATGAAATCGGGCTGCACGGCGCTGCGCGCCAGCGACTGCGCCGGGTCCGACGCATAGGGCGCTCCCGGCTTGGGGTTGAGCGTTCTGACCAAATCGTCGGCGCGGCCAACGCGCTCGGCGCTCAACCCGGTCAGTTCAACTAACTTCTTGAAATTCCGGCGCGAATAAACGTCGAAAAAGTGCCTGACGATTTCCAGCGCGTCGGCAACCTCGCGCCTGGTGGGGTCGAGGCGGCGCAGCTGCAGCAGCAAGGTGTCGCGCAGGTCCTGGGCGCCGACTCCGGCGGGGTCGAGCGAGCGCAGCGTGTCGTAGGCCGCGCGCAGTTCCGCGTCGGTGAAGCGCTCGCCTTCGAGCTCCATGTCGGTTCGCAGCTGCGGCAGCGTGCGCGTCAGGTAGCCGTTGCTGTCGAGCGCGCCGATCATATAGTCGGTCAGGCGCCTGACCGCCGGCTGCAGCTCGGTCATTTCGGCCAGCTGCACCCTCAGGGCCTCGGCCAGCGTTTCGTCGAAATCGGGCGTTTCGGGGCGCTCGGCCGCGGCCGCCGCAGCGGCTGCCGTCGATGCCGGAGCCGGGCCGCCAACCCGCTCCAAGGCCGGATTTTCGGCCAGCTCGCGGGCAATTTCCTCCTCGACCTCCTCGTCGGTTTTCTCAACCAGGCTAACGAGCCGCAACTGCTGCGGCAGCAGGCGCTGACGCAGCAGCTGGTGCTGGCCGAGTGTTGTTTGCTGTTTCAACTACGGTGTTTGAGAATATACTGCGCGATCTGAACCGCGTTGAGTGCAGCTCCCTTTTTGATTTGATCGCCAACAACCCAGAAGGTCAGGCCATTGGGGTTGCTCAGGTCTTTGCGCAGGCGGCCAACATAGACCGGGTCCTTGCCGGCGGTGAACAGCGGCATCGGATATTGCTTTTCGGCGGGATTGTCGATAACCACAAGCCCTTCGGCCTTTTCAAACGCCCGGCGCACCAGGTCGAGCTCCAGCGGCTGCTCGGTTTCAACCCAGATTGCCTCGGAGTGGGCGCGCATAACCGGCACGCGAACACACATGGCCGACACGTCGAGCCCCGGGGCGTGCATGATTTTTTTGGTTTCGTTAAACATTTTCATCTCCTCCTTGGTGTAGCCATTGTCCTGGAACACGTCGATGTGAGGAATAACGTTGTAGGCCAGCTGATAGGCGAATTTTTCAACCTTCGGCTCCTTGCCCTGGGCCAGGTCGCGATATTGCTGCTCCAGCTCGGCCATGGCCGACGCGCCGGCGCCGGATGCGGCCTGATATGATGCAACATGAACGCGACGAATGGGCGAGAGATCATTGACCGGCTTCAGCGCAACGACCATTTGAATCGTGGTGCAGTTGGGGTTAGCAATGATGCCGCGCGGGGCGTTGAAGGCGTCGGCGCCGTTGACTTCGGGAACCACCAGGGGCACATCGGAGTCCATGCGGAAGGCCGACGAATTGTCGATCATCAGCGCACCGCGGGCGGTGATTACCGGCGCATATTCCTTGGAAACGCCGGCGCCTGCCGAGGTGAAGGCAAAGTCAATGCCGTCGAAGTCGTCTTCGTTGTGGGTCAGCTCCTTGACCGTATATTGTTTGCCGCGGAACTCATAGGTGCGACCGGCAGAGCGCGCCGAGCCGAAAAGGCGCAGTTCATCGATGGGGAAATTCTGTTCGGCCAGCACGCGGAGAAACTCCTGGCCAACGGCGCCCGAGGCGCCAACTATTGCTACTTTCATTTTTTGGGTTATTGGTCTTATTGGTCAAATAGGTCTAATTAGTCTTATTGGTCTTATAGCCGACTGCGGGGCTGGGTTGCCTGAAACTCCTTGAGGTAGAGCGGAACCGAGTAGGCCGGGTCGAGGAAATCGCCGGCGCGGAAGGCTTTTTCGCTCAGCGCCAGCATGTCGGCGGCCAGCGGCTGCACTCCCTCGACCCATCGGGCATTGGGATGCTCGATAACCCGGCGTGCCTTCTCAACTCCGTTGCCAACAAAAAGCAGCGGCCCTTGGTCGAGCAGCTCGCGGTAGCTTTCGGGGGTGAGAATGAGCGGCTGGGTGGGCATCAGCTCCTTGAGCCACATGTCGAGCACGCAGGTGTAGACCTCCATGCGGCGGGCGTCGAGCATCGGCGCAAAGCGGCTTTCCAGAGTGATTCCGTGGTGGTTGAACATAACGTTGGTGGCCAGGATTTCGAGCGTGCGAACCCCGATGAGCGGCACATTCAGCGCATAGGCCAGGCCCTTGGCCTCGCTCAGCCCGATGCGCAGGCCGGTGTAGCTGCCCGGGCCGATGCTCACGGCCACGGCCTCGATTTTGCGCTCCTGGCGGCGCGCCTCGTCGAGCGCCTGCTTAACGAATCCGCTCAGAACCTCGGCGTGTTTGCGCCCGGTGCGCTCCTCGAAATTAGCCAGCACGGCGCAATCGCCCGTCAGGGCAACCGAGCAGGCGTCGGTCGATGTTTCTATGTTCAGGATATTAGCCATTTTCGTAGTGCTGCAAAGTTGCTTTCAGCTGCTCGACGAGCATGGCTTTCAGCTCGGGGGGGCCAATGACCTCAACGTCGGATCCCAGGCCCATCAGCTCGCGCAGAAAGTCGGGCGTCAGCAGCAGTTCATATGTAAAGATTGAAAAATCGTCGTGAATCATTTCCTGTTGCGACTCGTGCAGCGGCAGCGCGCGAAAATATTTTGCCTGGCGAGCGGTGGTTTTCAAAGTAACCCGCCGCGGCTGCTGCTTGTCAACAACAATGCCGAAACTATATTTAAAATACTCCTTGGGGTCAAACGTCGGGGGCATTTCAAAGGTGGTGCTGGTCAGTTCGGCGTCGGCTATGCGGTCGAGCGCATAGGTTTTCAGCCGGCCCTCGCCAACATTGCGGCCCGCAACATACCAGCGCTGCCTGAACAGTTTCAGCAAATAGGGCTCCAGCTCTATGCCGCGCGTTTCAATGCTGCGGTAAAAAGGCCGGTAGGTGAACCTGACCACCTTGCTCTCCTTAATCGCCTCGATCATTGGCGAAAGATTCTGGCGCGCCGACGGAATCTGCTCCAGAAAAATCCGCTCCTGAATGGTGCGCGCGTCGGCCAGAATGCCGCTCATGGCCGCCGAGTTGAGCAGCCAGTCGGTAACGGAGCCTTTGCCCTGAGCTGCGGCTTCGGTCTGGTTGCTGATATAATATTCGTCGGTCGAGCGGTCAAAGGCGATTTCAACGCCGAAAAGGTCGGCAACCGCCTGGCGGTAGTTATAGAATGTGCGGCGCTTCAGGGGCACACCGTCGCTGACCGTTGAGTTTTCCCAGCGGCGGTTGATTTCCTCGCGAGTGAGCCGCCCCGACCGTTTGAGCAGGTCGACCAGCCAGGTATATTTCAGCAACAGCGAGGCTCCCATCAGTCCTGACGCATGATTTTGGCGCCCAAAGCGTTCAGGCGCCCTTCAATATCTTCGTAGCCGCGGTCAATCTGCTGGATGTTGTCGATAACGCTCGTGCCCTTGGCCGACATGGCGGCGATGAGCAGCGCAATGCCGGCGCGGATGTCGGGCGATGTCATGTTGTTGGCCTTGAGCTCAAAGCCGTGGTCATGGCCGATAACAACCGCGCGGTGGGGGTCGCACAGAATTATCTGCGCTCCCATTTCAATCAGATTGTCGACGAAAAACAGGCGGCTTTCAAACATTTTCTGGTGAATCAGAACCGAGCCGCGACACTGCGTTGCAACAACCAGCATAACGCTCAGCAAATCGGGTGTCAGCCCCGGCCAGGGAGCGTCGGCAATCGTCATAATGCTGCCGTCGAGAGCGGTTTCGATAACGTAATGGTCCTGGGCCGGCACGAAAATGTCGTCGCCACGCTGCTCCAGGCGTATGCCCAGGCGGCGGAAACTCTCCGGAATGATGCCCAGGTCGGGATAGCTAACGTTTTTAATCGTCAGCTCCGAGCGGGTCATGGCGGCCATGCCGATAAAGCTGCCAACCTCAATCATGTCGGGCAGAATGCGGTGCGTGGCGCCCCCATCGGCAACCGCCCCGAGGCCATGAACCGTTATGAGGTTGCTCGAAATGCCGTCGATGCGCACCCCGATCTGAGTCAGCTCGCGGCAGAGCTGCTGAACGTAGGGCTCGCAGGCGGCGTTATAGATCTGAGTGGTTCCATGGGCCAGCGCCGCGGCCATGATGATGTTGGCCGTGCCGGTCACCGAGGCCTCGTCCAGAAGCATGTTGCACCCCTTCAGGCCTCCTTCAGGGGCAGTGAGCAAAAAGGCCTCCAACTTGGGGCAATATTCCATCGTGGCGCCCAGGTTGAGCATGCCCTGAATGTGGGTGTCGACCTTGCGGCGGCCGATTTTGTCGCCCCCGGGCTTCGGGAAATAGGCGCGCCCAAGGCGGCTCAGCAGCGGGCCCACCAGCAGCACCGAACCGCGCAGCCCGGCGCACCGCCTGACATAGTCGCGGCTCATGGCGAACTCCTCGTCGATTTCGGCAGCGCAGAAGCTATAGCTTCCCGCGCCGCGCCGAGTAACGTGCACACCCAGCCTGACCAGCAGGTCAATCAGGTTGTTAACGTCGAGAATTTCCGGAATGTTGTCGATTCTGACCTCGCCGCGCGTCAGCAGCGTGGCCGCAATGACCTGAAGCGCCTCGTTTTTGGCGCCCATAGGCGTTATGGCGCCGCTAAGCTGTCGGCCTCCTTCTATAATAAATTTGCTCATAAGTGCTCAACTTCGGGTGTTAATGTGATATTGAAGCGCTCCCTAACCGAGCTGACAATCAGCTGCTCCAGCTCGAGAACGTCGGCCGCCGTGGCCCGGCCCTCGGCGTTGACAATCACCAGCGGCTGCTCCGGCCAAACCATTGCGCCGCCGCGCCGCGCGCCCTTGAGCCCACACTGGTCAATCAGCCATGCCGCCGGAACCTTGAAGAGTCCGTTGCCAAGGTCATAGCGCGGCATTTGGGGCTGCAGCAGCTCGGCGCCAACCTCCGGATTGCGGAAAAACGACCCGGCGCTGCCAACCTTCCCGACGTCGGGCAGCTTCGCGGCGCGGGTGGCCAACACAGCCTCCCTCACCGCCATAGGCTCCGCGTCAGAGCCCAGCGACTGTAGCGGTCCGTAGGCAACATTGGCCGGCTCGCCGGCCGGCGCCGACTCAAAGCGCGCGCTCAAAACAACCAGCCCCGGCTCCGACTTCAGGCGCGAAGTCCGATAGCCCGGCGCCAGCCATTGGCGGTTAACAGTCAGAGTCCGGCCGCTGTTGAGGTCAAACAGCTCAGCGTCAATCAGCCGGCTGCACGTTTCCGCGCCATAGGCGCCGGCGTTCTGAACCAGCGCGCCGCCAACCGTGCCCGGAATGCCCGACAGGTTCTCCATGCCCCTGACTCCCGCCCGGGCCATGGCCGCGCAAAGCGCATCGAGCTCAACATTGCCGTCGGCCCGCCAAACGCGTTCCGACTCCCGCTCAATGCGGCCCGCACCACGGCGAACCAGCAGCGTGCCGCCGAAATCGCCGGTGAAAAGCAGATTGCTTCCACCGCCAATAACCTTCAGCGGCCCAGGCAAATCGCCCGGCAAATGGCGCAGGTCATCGGCATCAGTCCAGCCAACGACCGCAGCAGCGCGCGCCCTGACTCCAAACGTTGCCAGAGCACCGGCCTCAACATCATAGTCTACTGTCATACATCCGCAAAGTTACGGAAAATTTGG
>CAZDVP010000019.1:16571-21290 GCA_964508865.1 uncultured Bacteroides sp.
GCAAAGTTACGGAAAATTTGGTCATCTGCCAAAAATTGCTTACATTTGGGGGCGGATTTTGCGGTTACCAAAACACCCGGAACCCCCAACGCCCAAGCCTTCAATCAATTATTTTTATATATTCAATCAATTATTATCACTTATTTTTTCGTTCTAACATGAAAAAACATTTACTTTGTGCGTTAACTGCGTTGACGGCATCCTTAGGTGCTTTCGCGCAGGAAACCTTTGATCCAACGGACCTTCAAAGTCTCGACGGTAAATATCTGAGATTTACCAACAAGAAAGGTTCGCTTATTATGTTCCATAACGGCACCGGTGTTCAAGCTAAAGTTACCCCCGGGGAACTCGAATCAATTTGGTATGCCACCTACAACACCGAAACCGAAACCCTTAACTTCCAAGCCTGCGACGGCACCGACCGCTACATAGCTCACTGCCCGAATGATATCGACAGACAATGGTCAACCGTTGAGGAAAAAGATGCCGCAAACTTCGGTAATTTCAAAATTCTGGCTTGGAATGACTACTACATCATTGGCCCAACTCATTATATGAATGGCAACCAGACCAGTTTTTCCACTCCTCCCGCCAACGCGACCGCAGCTGCCCGCTTCTATTTCCACTCAAACTATGGAGCGACACTGAACACGTCTGCGAATTACAACGTGGTCAGATGGAACGCTGCCGACGCAACTGCCTGGAGCATTTCGCTCATGCCCGAAAACGATGACGACATCAAGAATCTGGTCAAGAATAACTATCACTACACCAGCTTGACTCTTTCCGGCCAAGAGGTTAATCAGATTGTTGAAACTACCGTAAACAACGTTGACCTTACAGCTTGCTCCGGAAACACTTACTCCTATATCCTTGCAGCAGTTAAACATGCTCTTTTCGTAGCAGAATCCTCTAATAGTCCTTTTGCAAACAAATGGGTAACGCTCGTTGGCGGCAAAACCGCTCACGGTCGCGCCAAAGCAATGTATTACGACGCGGCTACCAACCAGCTGATGTGGGGCAACACCCAAGAAAACCTCAAGTTCCTCTGGAAGATTATACCCGTCGAAAATACTCTGGGCCAATACTACATGATTAACGCCGAATCGCTCGTCTACCCGGAAAATGCAACAAAAGGAACTACCGCTATATTGGGCACCACCGAACCCACAATAGTAACCTTTACCAGCTATAACGATGGTACCCACAATGACAACGCCGTTCACATCCGCGTTCAGGGTGCTTCCTCCGACCTGCACTGTTTCGGCCATGCCAGTGGCTCTTCCACCAACACATATGGAAGCTATATCTGCACCTATAACGACAACTGGGGATCAGCATCTGCCTGGTACATCGAACCCGCTACCGACGAAGACGTAGTTACCCGCTACCGCAATGCTTTCGGCGAATTCCGCAAGGTTTACTATCCGGAATCCGTTCAGCAGGCATTTGCCAACACCGAAGCCACACCTCAGCAGCTCGAAAGCGCCTGGACCGAAGTTCTTGCCTACAACAAAGCTAAAGCCGCGGCCGGCGATGCTCCTGGTTCGCCCGACGAAAAGCCGGCTCTGGTTACACGCTATCGCCAGATCACCTCGGTCGACGAAATCAAAGACGGCATGCAGATTATTGTTCGCCACGTCGACAACCAGGCCGCAGGCTCCGACCTCTACTTCACCCAGACTACCCACAACGACCGTCCCGCAGTTCGTTTCTTCCGCCCCGACCAGATTGAAGATGTAAACTCAATTATCTGGAACGTTGAACGCGACGAAACCCACACGCTCAACAATGCCTCCATCAGCTTCTTCCTCAAGAGCGCCGACGGCAAATACTTCAACGCCGAACACACGGGAGGCAATGTAGCTGCCGCCTTCTACGAAAGCAATGTTTATAACTACGTGCTCGGCACTTATCTGCTCGACGCTCCCCATACCGGTGGCCGCTCATCGTTGGCTATCAGCACAACAACAAACGCAAACCTTTCAGATTGTGGAACAATATTCCACATCAATGCCAATACAAAAACCGATAATTATACCGGCTATGGCACTAAACTCGGCATGAGTTATCTCAGCCGAGACGGTGGCATTGGCAAACTCTGCGCCGGCACCGGTGGCAACTACTATAGCAGCGACGCCACCTACGGCGCTACGACCTCCTACTTCATTCTCTATGCCGTTGAACACGAGCAGGCCTTCTACAACGACCGCATTGCTCCCGCTGCCGCTCTGCAATACTACACCATTGGCCAGCAGCCCGGCCAGCTCTGCGACCCCGCTCTGACCGGCAAAGAAAACGTTATTTCAAACGTTGTTGACAACTACAACACCTACGATGAATCCGCCCTGCTCGATGCTCTCTATGAGTTCAATGGTGTAGATGCCGCCGCATTCGAAGCAATCGCTCCCGTTGATGCCGACCGCTACATCCGCATTATCGGCAACACCGAAACCCCCGGCTACTTCACCACCGGAACCGGCTCAGACAACACATTCCAGACCGAATTCACCGACAATTCCATTCTCTACTACCACAACCGCCGCCTCATCAGCTACTCGCAAGGCGTTGCCATAAAGAGCACCGGAACAAATTCCGGCTTCCTTAGAAACCGCACAACCGCCGCCGAACATACCTCCGACAACGTCGGTTCGGTTATTGACATCGTTAAGGCTCCTGTCAGCGCTGCCAATCCCGCCGAAACCACCGGCCGCTTCTTTGTTTACTATGAGAACCAAAGCCGAACAATGTTTAACGGCGAAGGCTCCAACAACCGTGGTGGTTCATATAATCCGAACTCTATCGACGGTGCCGGCAAACAAACCTCAACCGACGGAGTAAACAAATACTATGCCTTCAAGGTTGAATACATCGACGCTCTGCCCGTTCAGATTCACCACGACGGCATCGGCTCGCTCTATTGCGGCATGAACGTTCGCGTTCCCGAAGAAGCCGGCTACACCGTATTCGTTGCCTCCATCAACGAATACACCCAAGACGACATCGTTCAGCAAGACCTCCAGACCTCACCCGTTAATGCCGGCACCGTGATTCCCGCAATGACCCCGATTCTGATTCAGGGCGAAGCCGGAACCATCGTCAACATCCCCGTTACCACCGACGAGGCCACCTACAACGTAACCGCCCACGACAAGTTCAAATCCCACTTCCTGGCCAAGAACGTTACCCCCGACGCCGACCATGTGCTCGTTGTTAAGAAAGACGTGACCGAAACCGACGCTCAGACAATGAACGTTCGCCGCCGCGCCGACTCCGAAGCCACCACCCCGCTGCTGCTCCACGTTGTTGCCGACGACGAAGCCATTCCCGCCGGCTCGGTAGCCCTGATGATCCACCAGGACAACACCAAACTCTCCAACGGCGTGTTCACCGCCTCGCTCGGCGGCTCGACCAGCACCACCGGCATTGAAGAAATCAGCTCCGACGAGCAGGCTGGCGAAACGGTTGTTTACGACCTGCAGGGTCGCCGTCTGGCCGCCCCGGTCAAGGGTGTGAACATCATCAACGGCCGCAAGTTCCTCCTCCGCTAATCCCAATCACAACCCCTTCCCCCTAAGCGCGCGCCCCCTCCGGCGCGCGCTTTTCCATCCCCGAGAGTGAATACGTCTCGCCTTCACATAATCGACGCGAATGCCGAGGGCGAAACGCCCTCGCTCCTAACAACAAACACAATTATTTCAAACTCCGAGAATAAATTTTTTGTTAAATTATCGTGGACCGACATTAAAACTCAGTTTTTTTCGTAAATTTGCGCATAATAAAATTTGTTATGGAATATTTGCATGAATATAATCGGATAATCAACGCATTTCAACAGAAGGCGGCTGAGATTTTGCCTAAAGGTTCCAGGCTGGCGCTTTATGGATCACGTGCCCGCGGTGATGCTCATTCAGGCTCCGATTGGGATTTGCATATTCTGATTCAGGGCGATGAAAAAGTTTCTTGGGACCTATGGGATAAATATGCGTGGCCATTCGATGAACTGGGCATGAATCTAAATGAAGATGTAAACCCAAGGCTATACTCTTACTCAGGATGGAAAAAGCGTAGCTTTCTTCCTTTCTACAAAAATGTTGAACGCGACGCAATCATAATTTTTCAGAACTAAACCCACATGACACTCCCACCAAGCGAACGTAATGCAATCGTGTTATATCGGTTAGCAAAAGCGTCAGACACCATTGAAGAAGTCAAGGCCGTTGGTAATTTAAATTATTGGAGCCTTGCAGCTAACCGGCTGTATTACGCGGCATATTACGCCAGCGTGGCATTGCTCATACACTCCAATATCGAAACTTCCACTCATAAGGGCGTTATTCGAATGATAAGCCAATTCTTCGTTAAAGAAGGGCGACTCAAAGCGGAAGACTCCGCTCTTTTAGGCAGACTATTCACAATGCGTCAGACCGGAGATTATGAAGATCTTTTTGACTGGGAGGAAGCTGATGTAAAACCGTTGATTCCGAAAACCGAGAACTATATTCAACGTGTTAAAGACTTGATTCAGAAATAAGACCAACACAATTCATAGCATAACACCTATTGCTCGCTCGCGCATAGCCGCGAGCGAGCTTTTTTATCCACAACCGCAGGCGCGGGAGATAAAGCTCCCCACCCTCGTTGCGGATGCCGAGGGCGAGACGCCCTCGCTCCTAATAAAAAAAGGCCCTCCTTTTGGGAGGGCCTGGGGGATGCGGG
>CAZDVP010000020.1:0-20029 GCA_964508865.1 uncultured Bacteroides sp.
GACTTGATCAGCATTCGCGGAATGTGGAACGGGCCTTTGAAAATGTTGCCCTTGGCCGGCTGGGCCACCGAGCCGTCGCGGTGGAGATAGCCGAACCACTCGCCGAATTCCGGGTCGGGCAGGTGGGCATACATCCAGTCGCTCGCCTTTTTGTGCATTTCCAGATACTTTTCGTTGCCGGAAGCCTCGAAAGCATAGAGCGTTGCAATGACCGCCTCGGTCTGGGGCCACCAGAACTTCATGTCCTGCGAGTAGTCCTGGTTGGGGAAACCCTTGCAGTCGCGGAAGTTTATGATGCCGCCGAACTCTTCGTCCCAGCCCCAGTCCCAGCTCCAGTCAAGAATCTGCAGGGCCATTTCGGTGAGTTTCGGCTCCCAGTTGCGATATTTTGCTTCCTCGAGCAGAAACCAGGCCGTTTCGATGCAGTGGCCGGGGTTGATGGTGCGGCCGTTGAGGGTGTCGATGAGCTTGCCGTCGGGCGTAACCATTTCGAGCAGAGCCTTATATTCGGGGTGAACGAACAGCGAGCCGATCATTTCCAGCGAGCGGCTGATCTGCTCGTCGAGCACCGGGTCGGCAATCGCTTCGCGAATGCGGGCGGCGGTGTTGATGAGAATCATCGTAACGCTATGGCCAACAGCCTGCTGCGTGGGCAAATATTTCGGCTCGAGCAGTCCGGGAGTGGCAATGAAGCGCTGAATGTCCTTAAAGAGGTTGAGTGCCTTTTGTGCATAGGTCTTATCGCCGGTGGCCAGCGAATATTCGCTCATGGCTATGGCGGCGAAACATTCCGAGAACACATAGCGGCGCTTGCGCAGCGGAGTGCCGTCGGCCATCACTTCGAAATACATGCGGCCATCCTCGCGGTCGAAGCAGTGGGCTTCGATGAAGTCGAGGCAGCTGCGCGAGAATTCGAGGTATTCGGGGCGCTTTTCGAGGTTGTTATAGGCAAAAGCATAGATGAAACCGCAGCGGCCCTGGAACCAAACCGACTTGGTTGAGTCCATGAGCCGGCCTTCGCGGTCAACGCAGGTGTAAACGCCGCCGTTAACCTTGTCCCAGCCGTGTTCAAGCCAGAACGGAAGGATGTTGCCAAGGGCATCGGCGCGATAGCGGTCGCTCCAGGCGCGCAGATATGCTGACTGTTCGGGCGTAATCATAGCTTGTTGCATTTTTCAAAGAAACCGATTTCCTCGAGTTCGCGGCGCATGGAGGCTTCTTCCTCGGGAGTGATGTTGCGGAAGGGAGTGCGATTCGGGCCCAGGTCAAGACCAATGAGCTTCATGATGCGTTTGCCGCCAACAATATTGCCGCGATAACGGCAAATAACGTTGATTACCTCCTGCGCAAAGTTCTGGTGCTCGCGGGCAGCTTCGATGTCGCCGCGGTCCCAGGCTTCGATAATGGCATTGAGTTCGCGGCCGTTATAGTTGGTGGTGCCGCCGATGCCACCCTGTGCACCTCCCATGGCCAGCGCGGGCAGAATGGTTTCGTCCTGGCCGTGGAGCATGTCGAACTTGCCGCCGTCATACATGCGGCACTGATTGTATTCATAAATGCTCTCATACGTGTACTTGATGCCGGCAAAGTTGGGCACTCGGCCGTCGACGGCCTTGAGCAGGTCGAGCATGGGCAGATATGCGCCATTGAAGGCGGGAATATGATAGAAATAGAACGGAAGTTCCGGAGCTCCGCAGGCGATTTCCTCGATATACTTCACCAGCTCTTCAACGCGGCCGATTTTCGGGAAGGGAGGAGCCATTGCGCCGATGCCCCAGGCGCCGATTTCGGCGGCATGGCGGGCCAGTTCGTGGCTGTCGCGCACGCAGCAGCTGCCAACGTGAACAATAACCTTGAAGCCTTCGGGAGCGGCCTTGACCCAGGCCTCGGCAATGGCCTTGCGTTCGTCGGTTGTGAGCATATAGCCTTCGCCCGACGAGCCGTTGACAAACACGCCTTTAAGGCCGTTCTTTTTCAGCATCTGCGCATAGGCGGGAATCGGAGCGAGGTTAACGTTGCCTTCGGCATCGAAGGGAGTGAAGGGGGCATCGATGAGCCCGTGGATTTTTTCAAATTTCATAGGTTAACTGATTATATGTCTATTTGAATTGATTCTTGAAGTTCGAGTTCGGCCAGGTCGGCGTCGTCGTGGGTCGGACGGAGCACTATCAGCTGCAGGGCCAGCGCAATGAGCAGAATGCCGCCCATGATTGCAAAGCAGATTCCAAGACCGACCGACTCGGTCAGCGCGCCGAGCAGCTGGGTCGTTATGGCGCCCATGATAACGCCCATGGAGTTCATGAAGCCATAGGCCATTGCGCGGCGGCGGGAGTTGACGAACTGGCAGAGAATCGGCATATTGTTGGCATCGAACATGCCATAGCCGACACCGAAGCAAAGACCGGCCAGAACCGACAGCCACGCGTTGGTTGCCAGGCCGATGAGCACCAGGGCCGGAATCATCATTGCCAGGCCGATAGCGCTGGTGTAGATGCGGCCGCGAACGTTGCGCTTGACCCAGCGGTCGCTGATAGGGCCGCCGATCATAACGCCGATAAAGCTCGAAACGGCAATGGTCAGCGTTGCCATCGGGCCCGCCCATTCCATTGAAATGTTCAGATTATCCTTAAAGAGCGTGGGGAGCCAGTTTTTGGTTGCCCAACCGGGAATCGAGCTCGTTGCGAAGAAAAAGAGAATCACCCAGAAGGCAGCGGTCGAGAACACCACGGTCAGCGAACGCACAATGCTCTCGGTGTTCTTTTTCGGCGCTCCCGACTTGGTTGCCGCCGGCAGCGAATGGCCCTCCTTTTCGTGGAGCAGCAGCATCAGCACCAGCGCATAGCCGATGCCGATCAGGCCGAACCAATGGAAAGTTGCCTGCCAGGACCAGGTAGTGGCCACCAGCGAGCCGAAGCCGCCCAGCGCCTGACCGCAATAAAGGCCGGTCATGTGCAACCCGACGGCCAGCGAACGGCCGGCACCGGTAAAATAGTCGGCAATCAGCGAAAGAGCCGACGGAATATAAAGCGCCTCGCTGATGCCCATGATTCCGCGGAGCCACATCAGCTGGTTCAGTTCGGTTGCATAGCCCATGGCAAGAGTGACGGCCGACCATACGCCCAGCGACCCGACAATCAGCCACTTGCGGCTGACGCGGTCGGCAACTGCGCCGGAAAACGGGCTGGCTATGCCATACACCCATAGGAATATGGCCATCAGAGCGCCGAAAGCCTCGGCATTCTGCAGCGCCGAAATGTCGGCAGCGATGTTTTGCTGCATGGTCGACAGCATCTGACGGTCGAGATAGTTCAGCAGCGCAACCACCCAGAGCAGCGCAACCACTATCCAAGGATAACATTTCCAATTTTTCATATCAAGGTAAGGAGTTGGTTTATCAGCCTACAAATTTAACACTTTTATTAAAACTTTCAACTATTTAATGTATTTTTAATTATTTTTTAGTAACTTTGACGTGGCTTTTGCCCGCGTTTTTCAACGACAATTATATAAACCAACATAAGTTAACCTATGAGATTCAAGCTTTTAGTGCTCCTGGCCATCGCAACGGTGCTTCCGTCGCTGGCCCAGACAGCCGCAGTTACCGGTACTCTGGTCGATGACTACACCGGAGCACCCCTTGCGGGAGCAACAGTGATGTTGCGCGAACAAGGCCTGCGCGCCGTTACCGGTCCCGCCGGTAAATTCACCATTTCAAACGCTAAACCTGGCAGCGATTATCTGCTGGCCATGGCGTTCGGCTACAATGACACGGAAACCCCCGTTGAGCTGACCAACGGCAAGACCGTTGACCTGGGTTTCGTCAAACTGTCGGATTCCGACAACCTCACTGACTTCTACAACGAGCAGCAAGACATGCTTTTCGACGAGCAGGCGCTCAACGAGGAAGAGAGCTCGGCACAGAGCATCAACGCACTGACCGGCGCCTCGGACAATATCTACTATAACGCGTCGAACTATAATTTCTCGAACATGTATTTCCGCTTCCGCGGTTATGATTCCGAATATCAGACCACTTATATCAACGGAATCAACATGAACGACCCCATTCGCGGCCGCTTCAACTATTCGAGCCTGGGCGGCATGACCTCGCGCGCTTTCCGTAACCGCACAACGGCCATCGGCCTGGCTGCTGCCGACTATGGTTTCGGCAGCGTTGGCGGTTCGTCGAACATTTCAACCATCACTTCGGAATACGCTCCCGGCTTCAACGGCTCGGTTGCCTACACCAACGCCAACTATATGCTCCGCGCAATGGCAACCTACGCCACCGGCATTAACCGCCACGGCTGGGGCCTGACCGTCAGCGCCATTGGCCGCTATGCCAACGAGGGCGTTATCGAAGGCACTTTCTATAACAGCGCAGGCCTGTTCCTGTCGGTCGAAAAGGTTTTCAACGCCAACCACTCGCTGACCCTCACGGCCTATGGCGCTCCCACCCAGCGCGCAACCGCATCGGCAACCTATCAGGAAGCCTTTGACCTGGCCGACAACAACCTCTACAACCCCAACTGGGGCTACTACAACGGCAAAAAGCGCTCGTCGAGAATCGTTGAAAGCTTCGACCCCACAATGATGCTCAACTGGATCTACGACTCCAAGAAAGGCACCCGCGTCAACACCGGCGCCATGTTCCGTTCGGTCTACTATTCATCGTCGGCCCTGAACTGGTTTAACGCCAACGACCCGCGCCCCGACTATTACCGCAACCTCCCCTCCAACTTCTACTCCAACGGCGAGCCCACCGCCCAGAGCGAGTTTATTGCCGACCTCTGGCGCAACGACGAATCCGTGCGTCAGCTCAACTGGGAACGCATGGTTCGCACCAACGAACTCAACAACATTGACAACATCGGCCGCCCCGAAGCCGACAAAGTCGGTTCGAGCTACATTCTCGAAAACCGCGTCAGCCACTCGCTGCAGGGCCAGATTAACGTTAACGTCAACCACCGCCTCAACTCCTACATGACCCTCCAGGGCGGCGCCTACGCAAGCTACACCAAGGCCCACTACTACAAAACCGTGCGCGACCTGCTCGGCGGCGAATTCTGGCTCGACGTCGACCCCTTCTCGCAGCGCGAAATGAGCATCGTGCCCGACAATATGCAGAACGACCTCGACAACCCCAACCGCCGCGTTGGCAAGGGCGACAAGTTCGGCTATAACTACGCCCTCCACGCAACCAAGGCCGGCGCTTGGCTCCAGAACCAGATCACCCTGCCGAACTGGGACTTCAACTACGGCCTGCAGATGGGCTACACCCAGTTCCACCGCACCGGCTATATGCGCAACGGCCGCGCACCCGAAAACTCCTATGGTGCCGGCAAGGTCCACAGCTTCACCGACGGCGCCGTCAAGGCCGGAGCAGTCTGGAAAATCGACGGCCGCAACTATCTGATGGCCCACGCCGAATATGGCTCACACGCTCCGCTGATTGAAAACGTTTACATTTCGCCCCGCATCAAGGACGACATTATCGACGACCCGCAGTGCGCCCGCATCCTGTCGGCCGACCTGACCTACGGCTTCAACTACCGCAAGCTGCGCGGCTCGATTACGGTCTACGACACCGAATTCTACGGCGCAACCGAGCGCACCTCGTTCTTCGACGACAACGAGCAGGCCTACACCAACTACGTTATCCACGACGTTCGCCGCCAGAACCGCGGCATCGAAGTCGGCCTGGCCTATAAGATTATCCCCTCGCTGACCGCAACCTTTGCCGGCACAGTGGCCTCCTATCGCTACAAAAACAACCCCGAGGGCGTACGCTCGTTTGAAAACGGCCTCCACGAAGACATCCGCTCAACGGTTTACCTGAAGAACTACCGCGTTGGCGGCACCCCGCAGCAGGCCTACTCCATCGGCCTGGACTGGGCCGCCCCCAAGAGCTGGTTCCTCGGCGTGACCGCCAACTGGATGCGCGACTCCTGGGTTAAGCTCGCTCCGGTCTACCACGAAATCCAGCCCACCCTCTGGCAGGCTTATCCCACCTTCGACGAGGCAGTTGCCATGCAGGAAAAGATTTCGACCCAGCAGAAAATGAACAATGCCTTCTCGCTGAACTTCTCGATCGGCAAGCTCATTTACATCAACCGGAAAGTTTCGATGAACATCAACCTCAACATCGACAACATTACCAACAACCGCAACATCATGCAGAACGCCTACCAGCAGGGCCGCATTGACCGCACCAACTGGAACCTCGAAAAGTATGCCAACCGCTACTCCTACGCTCAGGGCACCAAGGCATTCCTCAACATCGGCGTTCGCTTCTAATCACTCCCCCATTTAGCACCTCAAACAGCACATGAAACTACATAAATTTCTTCCTGCGGTTGTTCTAACGGGCCTGATGGGCCTGATGGCCGCCTGCGACTCCTGCGATGAGTCGCCCGTAATCCCCCCGGTGGTTGCCCCCGGCTATGGCGAGGTTATCCATGAACCCTCAATGACCCTTCTGGAATTCAAGCAGAAATATTGGAGCGCCGACCCCAACTCGTGCGCCAAAATCGGCCTCGACGCCAACGGCGACTCAATCTACCTGCGTGGTCGCGTAATTTCGTCGGACCAGGCCGGAAATATCTACAAATCGCTCGTTCTTCAAGATGAATCGGCCGCCCTGGCTTTTTCAATCAACAAGAGCGGAATGTATAAACTCTATCAATATGGCCAGGAAATCATTGTTAACGTCAGCGACTTCTATGTAGGCACCTACCGCTCGCTGTTCCAGATCGGCGGCAACGGCACCACCGAAACCACCTTTGGCGATGCCGACCTGTTTGCCGAAGAAGTAACTCCCGCCGGCTGGGCCGAACTCGACAAAGTGGTTCCGCTGACCGTTACCCTCGACGACCTGAAAACCATCAAATCATCGACCGAAGGCCTCCAGGAATGGCAGAGCCAGCTGGTGCGCATCGACGACCTCACCTTCGAGGCTGCCGGCCAGCAGTTCGCTCCCACCCAGAACGAAAGCCGCTACCTGCGCGACTCGGCCGGCAACCGCGTTAACCTGCGCTGCTCCAGCTATGCTGACTTCGCCACCGACGTTATTCCGACCGGCACCGGCTCCGTTGTCGGCATTCTGAGCTACTATGGCTCCACCGCCGCCAATGCCGACTGGCAGGTGCTGCTGATTGACCTCAACGGCCTGATCGGTTTCGACAAAATGGAAGGCGGCTCTGGCGAAGCCGAAGGCAGCGGCTCGAAAGAATCGCCCTACACCGTTGGCGACGCGATCAGCCATAACGCCGGCACCGCCTGGGTCAAGGGCTACATTGTTGGCTGCATGAACTCCAACAATAACTACACCTTTGAGGCTGCCGCCCCCTTCTCCATATCCTCAAACATCTATCTGGCCGACTCCCCCACCGAAACCGAAACCTCGCGCATGCTGCCGGTTCAGCTCGTTAGCGGCTCCGACATCCGCAAGGCGCTGAATCTGGTCGACAATCCCGCCAACATCGGCAAGGAAGTGATGATTCAGGGTTCGCTCGAAGCCTACTTCCAGCAGCCCGGCCTGAAATCGCCCACCGCAGCTATTCTCGACGGCAAGGAAATCGGCACTGCAACCGGCGGCGACAATCCCAACCCCGGCACCGACGCCACTTTTGTGCGCGCAACCTCGATTGCCAACGGCAAATACATTATCTGGTCTGACAACAAAATCGGCCTGGCTTTCCAGGACGGTTATAACTACGGCTACATGCAGTCGGGCGACTGCACCCCCGCAGCCGACGGCACCATAACCGCCTCCGACTCCAACCTGTTCACCTTCACTCAGGAAGCCAAGGGCTGGACCATTGCCGATGCCCACGGCCAGTATCTCTATCAGGACACGACCCACGACTCCTTCCAGCTGACCAAAACGCCCGACCTGAGCAGCGACTACACCTACTGGACAGTGACTGCAGGCGCCGACGGCGCGTTCACCATAGTGAACTGCGGAACCGGCAAAACCATGCGCTACGATCCGTCATATAAAACCTATGCCGCCTATGCCGACGCATCGAAAGGCTCGGCCGTTTATCTCTATCAATCCAAATAATCAGAAGATATGAAGCTCTCAATATTCAAATCGCTGGCAGCGGCCGTTTGCACCGTAGCCGCCCTGAGCGGTTGTCAGGACAACTTCGATGCCTGGAACCTCGGAACTCCCGCAGCCTCCAACACAGCGAACATTTCGATTCTTGACTTCAAAAAAGAGTTCTGGTCAGACTCACTCAACTACTGCCGCGTGATTCCCACGCGCGCCGACGGTTCGCACTATATTGTCAGCGGCCGCGTGATTTCGTCGGACGAAGCCGGCAACGTGTTCAAGTCGCTCTACATTCAGGACGAAACCGCCGTGCTCCCCATTTCAATCAACCAATACAGCCTCTACATTGCCAACCGCGTCGGCCAGGAAATCGTTCTTGACCTGACGGATATGTATGCCGGCAAGTATCGCGGCATGTTCCAGCTGGGTTCGCCGTCGTGGAACGAAAGCTTCGGCGTTACGGAAACCTCCTTCATGGCTCCCGAAGTGTTCAACCTCCACCGCGAATATAACGGCAATCCAGAGCGCGCCAAGGTCGACACCATCACTATCAGCGACCTGTCGGAAATCAACTCCGACATAATGAAATGGCAGGGCCAGCTCGTGCGCTTCAACAACGCAACCTTTGCCAACGCCAATAACCCCGCCGACAATCAGCTCGTTGACAAATATCACTCGAGCGGCTACAACCAGACCCTCAACGTTAGCGGCGGCACCATGGCCATCCGCACCTCGGGCTACGCCACCTTCTGGAACATGAAGCTCCCCACCGAGGCCTGCGACGTTGTTGGTATTCTCGGCTACTACCAGAGCAGCGAAACCGCCCAGCCCGGCACCTGCTGGCAGCTGGTTCTCAACGATGCCGCCGCCATTATGAACGTCGGCAACCCCACTGCCGAAGGCATCAAGACCAAGCCCTACACCGTTGGCGAAGCCATTGCCAAGGCCGACAGCGACAACAACGATCCCGCATGGGTCAAGGGCTACATCGTCGGCACCATCGCTCCCGAAGTGACCACCGTAAGCTCCAACGCCGACATCCAGTGGGCCGGCACCGAACCCTACATTATGGATAACTACCTGGTTATCGCTTCTGAACCCGACGTGCGCGACTACACTCAGTGCCTGCTCGTTCCGCTGCCCGCCGGCTCGCCGCTGTTCACCTACGGCAACCTGGCCGATAATCCCGAACTGGCCGGACGCACCCTGAACATCCGCGGCCTCTTCACCCGCCAGATGGGCATGGCCTACGTCGGCTCCAACTCCGGCACCCCCGATTCATTCGAAATCGAAGGCGTTGTGGTTCCCGGCGGCAGCGACCCCGAACCCACCCAGGGCGACGGCTCCGAAACTTCGCCCTACTCCGTTGCGCAGGCCATTGCCAACAACGCCGGCACCGCATGGGTCAAGGGCTACATCGTCGGCACCATGAACTCCAACAACAACTACACCCTGGAAGTTGCCGCTCCCTTCTCGGTTGCCTCCAACGTTTACATCGCCGACTCGTCGACCGAAACCAACACCGCCAACATGCTGCCGATTCAGCTCGTTAGCGGCACCGATATCCGCAAGGCAGTTAACCTGATGGACAACCCCTCGAACCTGGGCAAGGTGCTGGCAATCCAGGGCTCGCTCGAAAAATACTTCTCGCAGCCCGGCCTGAAGTCGCCCACAGCCTATAAGCTCGACGGCGCAGGCACCGAACCCACTCCCCCCGGTCCGACTCCCGGCCACGGCAACGGCGACGGCTCGGAAGCCAACCCCTACGACGTTCCCTCGGCCATTGCCCTCAACAATCCCGGCACCACCGCCTGGGTCAAGGGCTACATCGTCGGCACCATGAACTCCAACAATAACTACACCTTCGAAGTTGTTGCTCCGTTCACCATGGCTGCCAACGTTTACATCGCCGCTTCGACCACCGAAACCAACACCGCCAACATGATGCCCGTTCAGCTGGTTAGCGGCACCGACATCCGCAAGGCCGTTAACCTGCTTGACAATCCCGGCAACCTGGGCAAGGAACTCGCAATCCAGGGCTCGCTCGAAAAATACTTCCAGCAGCCCGGCCTGAAGTCGCCCACAGCCTATAAGCTCAACGGCGAAGGCGGCGGCTCGACTCCCGATCCGACCCCCAACCCCGGAACCACAACCGGCGCCGGCACCGAAGCAAGCCCCTATACCGTTGCCGACGTTATCTCGCTCAACAGCCCCGGCACCTCAGCCTGGGTCAAGGGCTACATCGTGGGCACCATGAACTCCAACAATAACTACACTTTCGAGGTTATTGCTCCGTTCACCATGGCCGCCAACGTTTACATCGCCGACTCCACCTCCGAAACCGACACCTCGAAAATGGTGCCCGTTCAGCTGGTTAGCGGCACCGACATCCGCAAGGCCGTTAACCTGCTCGACAACCCCGGCAACCTGGGCAAGGAACTGACCATTCAGGGTATGCTCCAGACCTACTTCCAGCAACCCGGCGTCAAGTCGCCCACGGCCTACAAACTCTGACCCTTTCAACATCAACATTTCCGAGCCTCCGGCAGATTTGCCGGGGGCTCGCTTTTTTCCGCTGAGGCCGAACGTTTTGCTTGCGGTTTGGAAATTTTTTTGTAACTTTGCGCCTATATGTCGAAAACCGTGTTGCAGTTCGTCCTGATGTTCATTGTGCTGGTGTTGGTTCAGGCCATCATCTTCAACCACATTGCGCTCTTTTCGGTGGGCTTGGCATTCGTGTTTATCTACTTCATTATCAAGCTTCCGCTGAGTCTGACTCCGGCAAAGGTTATTTTCTGGTCGTTTCTCATCGGGCTGGTTATCGACATTTTCCAGGACACTCCCGGAGTGAACTCGCTGGCGTGCACCTGCCTGGGCGCATCGCGCCGCACCATTGTCAGGCTCTACATTCCGCGCGAGGAAGACCTGCTGCGCGCGGTGCCCTCGATCCGCACCCTCGGGCCGGCGCTCTTCGCCAAATATGCGGCAACCATGACGCTGCTCTACTGCATTCTCCTCTTCACCATAGAGGCATTCACCTTTTTCAATCCCGCGGTCATGACGCTCCGCATCGTGGTTTCAACACTGCTGACCACCCTGCTGATAATGGCCGCCGACTCCTTATCTCTCCCCCGACGCAGTGAGAAAAGACTATAATCTCGAAAAACGCCGCTACGTTATCGGCGGCTTCATAGTTCTGATTGTTGCCATCTACCTGATCAGGCTCTTTACCCTGCAGGTGGCCGACGACAAATATAAGACCTTTGCCGAAAACAACGCTTTTCTGCGCAAGGTGCAGTTTCCCAGCCGCGGCCTGATGTATGACCGCAACGGGGAACTGGTGGTCTACAATCAGCCGGCCTACGACGTTATGATGATTCCAAAGGATATCAAGGGACTCGACACCCTTGATTTCTGCCATACGCTCGGAATTACCCGCGAGCAGTTCGACTCGCGCATGGCCGACATCAAAAAGGCCGCCGGCTATAGCGTTTACACTCCCCAGCGCTTCATGGCCCACCTGTCGGCGCGCGACTACGGCCGCCTGCAGGAAAAGCTCTACCGCTACCCCGGATTCTTCACGCAGAAGCGCATTCTGCGCCAGTATAACTACCTGGCCGCGGCAAACGTTTTGGGCAACATCCGCGAGGTGAACCCCCGCGACCTCGAAAAAGACGCCGATGGCTACTACCGCCAGGGCGACTACATAGGCGACCTGGGCGTTGAGCGCAGCTACGAAAAATATCTGCGCGGCGACAAAGGGGTTGAAATCCTCATGCGCGACGCCTACGGCCGCATTCAGGGGCGCTACGAAGATGGCGCCTACGACGAAGCGCCCCACTCGGGCCGCAACCTGACGCTGAGCCTCGACATCAAGCTCCAGGAGTTTGCCGAGAGCCTGATGGTCAACAAAATCGGCGCCATAGTGGCCATCGAACCGAAAACCGGCGAGATTCTCTGCATGGTTTCTTCGCCAACCTATGACCCGCGCCTTCTGGTTGGGCGCGAACGCGGCAAGAACTACCTGCAGCTGACTTCGCCCGACAACATTGACCGCCCCATGTTTGACCGCGCGCTGATGGGCGCATACCCTCCCGGCTCCACCTTCAAGCCGGGCCAGGCGCTGATTCTGCTCCAGGAGGGCATCATTGACCTCAACACTCCCTATCCCTGCTATAAAGGCTACATCAACGGCGGACTGCGCGTTGGCTGCCACGTCCACGGCTCGCCTATCGCCGTTAAGCCGGCGCTGCAAACCTCCTGCAACGCGTTTTTCTGCTGGGGATTCAAAAACATGATTGACCGCCGCTCGAAATACGGCTCATCGGCCAAGGCGTTCGAAGTGTGGAAAAACCACCTCGTCGGGCTCGGCTATGGCTACCCACTGGGCGTTGACCTGCCGGGCGAGAGCCGCGGCTTCATCCCCAACGCCAACACCTACAACAAGGTTTACGGCGAAGGCCGCTGGAGCGCCAACACCATAATTTCGGTCAGCATCGGCCAGGGCGAAATCCTGGCCACCCCGCTGCAGATTGCCAACGTTTGCGCAACCATTGCCAACCGCGGCCACTTCATAACGCCCCATGCCGTCAAGGAGATTCAAGACACCGTTATGCCCGAAGAATACCGCACCGTTCATCGCCCCGACATCGACGAGCGCTGGTTCCGCGAGGTGGCCGAAGGAATGCGCATGGCGGTTTTGGGCGGCACATGCACCCTGGCCAACCTGCCCGACATCGAAGTTGCCGGCAAAACCGGCACCGCCCAGAATCCCCACGGCAAGGACCATTCGGCGTTTATCGGCTTCGCGCCGTTCAATGACCCGCAGATTGCCGTTGCCGTCTACGTTGAAAACGGCGGCTTCGGCGCGCACCACGGCGTACCCATCGGGTCGCTGGTTATTGAGCGCTACCTGACCGGCAAAATCCGCCCCGAGCGGAAATATCTCCAGGACAAAATGTTGAACTCCTCAACCAAGCAATTCCGTGTTATCCGCAAACCGAAAACTTAGCGACCCGTCGGCCTTCCGCTCGCTCGACTGGCTCACAGTGGTGCTCTACCTGCTGCTGGTTTTCGCAGGGGTTCTGAGCATCTATGCGGCCAGCTATGACTTTGACCACGCATCGATTTTTGCCTTCACCGAATTTTCGGGCAAACAGCTGCGCTGGATCGGTCTGGCGCTGGTTTTAGGCTTGATTATCCTGCTGAGCGACTACCGGATTTATGAAACCTACGCCTATCCGCTCTACATAGGCATGATGGTTCTGCTGGCCGTCACGGCCGTTATTGCGCCCGACATCAAAGGCTCGCGCTCCTGGCTGAAGCTCGGCCCGGTGTCGCTCCAGCCGGCGGAATTCGCCAAGTGTGCAACCGCCCTGGCGCTGGCCAAACTCTTCAACTCCTATAACTTCAAGCTCAAATCGCCGGCCAGCTACGCCAAGGCCATCGGCATGATTCTACTCCCCATAGTGCTGATTATCTGCGAACGCGAAACCGGCTCGGCCCTGGCCTATCTGGCGCTGTTTTTCGTGCTCTATCGCGAGGGCATGAGCGGCATGGTTCTGCTGGCTGCGCTGGCCGCAGTTGTAATCTTCGTGGTCTCGGTGAAATACACCGACCCGACCTTTGCCGGAATGATCAAAGGGGAATTTATAGTTTCGGTGCTCATAATGCTGACGTCGACCCTCATGGCCGGGCTCTATGCGCGCTCGCTTGAGGTGATGCGCAACGTAGGGCTGATTTTTGTGGCCTCTATCGCGCTGATGTTTGCCTGCCAGGGCCTGGGCTGGGAACTGCCATGGAAGTGGATTTTCGTGGCCGAGATAGTTGGCGTTGCCGTTTATTTCATCATCATGGCCCTGCGCGACCACCTGACCAAACTCTTTGTCTGCGCCATTTTTGCGCTCGGCTCCTTGGGCTTCTCCTTTTCGGTCAACGCCGTGTTCGACCATATGGCCCCACACCAGCAGAACCGCATTCTGGTCAGCCTCGGCATCAAGGCCGACCCGCGCGGCGCCGGTTATAATGTTAACCAGTCGATGATTGCCATAGGCTCCGGCGGCCTCACCGGCAAAGGCTTCCTCAACGGAACGCAAACCAAGCTCAAATACGTGCCGGAGCAGCACACCGACTTCATTTTCTGCACCATAGGCGAGGAGCAGGGCTTTGTTGGCACCTCGGCGGTGATTCTGCTGTTTTTGGCGCTGATTCTGCGAATCATGACCATTGCCGAGCGGCAGCCGTCAACATTTGTGCGAGTCTACGCCTACTGCGTGGCGTCGATTCTGATTTTCCACCTCTGCATCAACGTTGGCATGGTCATAGGCCTATGTCCGGTCATAGGCATTCCCCTCCCCTTTTTCAGCTACGGCGGCTCATCGCTCTGGGGCTTCACCCTCCTGCTGTTCATCCTGCTCCGCCTCGACTCCGCCCGCAAGCAATTCCGCTCCTAACTCAGGAGTTTTGGAACTCGCTGGGGGAGAGGCCGGTTAGGTTTTTGAAGTATTTGCCGAAGGAGGACTGGTTGGCAAAGTTGAGTTCAAAGGCTATTTGCTGGATGTTCTTGCCCGAAAAACGCAAAAGGTTCTTGGCCTCGAGCAGCAGATACTCGTCGATAATGTCGGCCGCAGTGCGCCCGCACGCTTCCTTGACAACGAGCGAGAGATATTTCGGCGATATGCAGAGCTTGTTGGCATAGAACCGAACCGTGTGCTCATGGCGGAAATACTTGCGCACGAGCCTGACGAACTCGTGGGTGTAGAGAATGCGGCGCGAACGCGGGCGCGAGTGGTCATTGCCGCCGTCGTCGAGGTCCTGCCAGTCGGTTTGCTGCTCAACGAACTGATTGCCGCGGATTGAAATAATCATCAGCTGATAGAGCATGGCGGTTAGCAGCGACCGCGAAATCGACTTGGTAAAGACTTCGTTGCTCTCGCCGGCATTGAGGCGAACATTCATGTCGAGCAGGTTCATGTAGGAAGCCAGCTGACGGGCTGATTCGGGCGAAAGCTTGACCACCGGCGAGCGCTTCGAGGCAATGGGCAGGTTGTTGAGAATAATAACCTCGAAGTTGAGGTCGTGGATAAACTCGTCGCTGACAAAAAGAACGTGGGCGTCGAGGTTGGAAATGGAGTCGGTGTCGACCGTAACAATCGAATTTGCACCGGTCAGCAGCATGGAATTCGAGCCCAGAGTGATGCGATCCATATTCACCGCAAACGATATGCTGCCCGAGCTGACCATGAAAATAATCATGCCGTTGAAGCGAATGGCTTCCTGGAGGGCCTCGATGTAGTCCTGGCTGTCAGGCGTTACGTGAACATACACATAGTCAGCACCATTCACTGCGGAATCGTAGTTGGCGATTTTATATAGATGCTCCATCTGAGAGAGCGATTTCGTTTCAATCATCATGCTGCTGCAAATTGGTTTATAGGTCGCAAAGTTAGCATAAAATTAGCATAAATGGCCACAATTTGATTTTTTTAACATAAATTATGCTTGTTTCCTTAAAATCATGCGTATATTTGCGAACGGACGAAATGCTACGTTCCTAATGCTAAAACTAAAAATAGTTGTTTTATAGATAATTGTGTATTTGAAGCTTTTGGGCATCCGCGAGGATGCCCATTTGTTAAATAACCTTAAATTTGCGGCGCGATTCATTGTCTACAATCATTTTTTTCGGATATTTGCCAAATATTTGACTATTATTCTTCATCTTAAACTTTAATCAGCATGAAAGAATTTACTTTCGCTTTATCAGCCATGCTCATGGTTGCAGCAAGCGCATCGGCTATTGAGCCGGGCATAAGCTACGCCATCGTGCCAGCCGACGCTTCGGCCCAGGCCAACGGCATGTTGCTGACAGTCAACAACCAGGGCGACCTCGCCTACACCAACGAACTCTCGGCAGCAACCTGCTGGACTCAGGAAATCGGCGAGTTCGACGAAAACTTCAACATTCCCAACTATCTGACCAACGGCGGCAAATACCTGCAAATCGGCGAAACTGCCGCCAAGATGGAAACCGACAAGGCCATGACCTTTGTTTCCTATAGCCAGGAGGTTGAAAACGCCATGGTTATTACCAACTACAACAGATTCTGGTATCCTGCCATGGACGTTGAACCCCGCTACCTCAACGCCCTGAACCTGACAACCGAACCCGAAACGAGCGAGGCAACCGCCTTTTTCTTCGTTGAAGTTGACGAAAACAGCACTCTGGCCGACGTTCAGAACGCAATCTGGAAACTGTCGCACCCCGAAGCAATGGTAATTGCAGTTGGCGGTGCAACCGCCCGCAACCACGGCAAATATATGGCCGTTACCGACGAAGGCCGTCTGATCACCACCAATACTCTCAACGACAACGCCGTTTGGGAGCGCGGCTGGGACGACGAAGTTGGCGAAATCTGGGTTAACATGGCCGTTAAGGGCTGCCTCTATCAGGGCAATCAGAGCCGCAACATCACTCTGAGCCAGACCCCGGTGGAAATCAACATAGTTCCCAGCGAAGTGCTCATCGGTGCTATCGGCATCACCACCACCCCCGATGCCCGGCCAAACAATAGCGTGTTCCTCAACGCTCTGAACACCAAGAACAACAACACCGGTGAAGACGGCGGCATCGGCATCTGGAGCCTCGACGAAGGTTCGTCGTTCTTCACCCTGAGCTACGACCCGGGCGTTACCGCCGACGAAATCGACGCCAAAGTCACCGAGCTCTACTCGCTGGGTAAAGCCAAAGTTTCCGGCCTGAATAACCTGAAAAATTATATCAACGCATCGTGGGCCGGCCGCGAATATGGCATCGACTATATCTATCAGGCCGAAAACACCGAAACCATCGATGACTTCAACGAAGCTATTGCCGAAGGCACTCAGGCCGCCATTCAATTCGCCGAAATGTCGCTGACCGAAGGCTCAGTGCTCCATAACGTCCGCCTGAACATGGCCGCCGGCTATATTGAAGGCGACGACGCCAAGCCCTACCAGCGCGTGGCCGACCCGGACCTGAACTGCGTCTGGACCGCCGAAATTATTGAAGGCGCCGACACCGTTATTGAAGGCATCAGCTACAACACCTTCTACCTGCGCAACAACATTTCCAACACCTATATGGGTAGGTCTACCCAGCGGTCGCTGCCCATGCCCGCAGTTACCGACCTGGCTGAAGCCGGTCAGTTCCGCCTGGTGCCCGGCAACAACGGCCTGCAAATTCTGCAAATCAACGCACTCTACACCAACGAGCCTGCATTTGTAAATATTTCCAGCAACCCCGCTGCTCCCGAACTCACCACATGGAAAGACAATAACGACGCCGGCAACTTCTTCACCTTCGACCTGCTCCCCAGCTTCGGCGAAGACCAGGTTGTTGCCATCGAAGCCGACGGCGACTATGAAATTATGGACCAGACCAAGGTTTACAAGAGCATCAAGGCAGTTCGCGTTTGCGTTCCCGTTGGTAGCGCAGTTACCGGCGTAGGCAACGTTTCGCTGCTGACCATGGTTGAAGACTTCTTTGGCATGGAAGAGGAAGTTACCGTTCTCAACACCTGGACCGGCGAAGCTCTCAAGGCCGTAGAGCCCACGGTTGAAAAAATCGGCGTTCAGCGCTATGACTACGAAATCTGGGACTACGTTACCGACTCCATCGAGGCTCAGGTCTACACTCTGCCCCTGGCCGAAGAAATCACCGCTCCGGGTCAATATGGCGTATCGGTTGAGAAACTCGCCTTCTCGCTCACTATCGACAAGGAACCCGTGTTCTCGCCCGAATTCAGCGAAAAGTTCGACATCAAGGGCTACGCCGTAGTGCCCGTAACTCCCGAAGCCGGCATTGTTGAAGACTTCACTTCGATTGCCATTGACCCCGACGGCCTCGAAGAATGGGGCGTTAGCTGGAGCTACAACGGCGAAGAGAACCTCACCGTTACCTTCAACGGCGAAATCGCCAAGGATGCCGACGGCAACGAACTCGACCTCACCGGCGAAGACCTGATGGCCTACGACGGCACGGACTGGACAACCTGGGAAGGCGGCGGCTGGATTATCCCCGTTGACTTCACCGAAGCCGGCACCTACGTTCTGACCATTCCGCAGGGCATGCTCGAAAAAGAGAACTACATGAACGAGCTCACCGTTGTTGAATGGACCGTTGAAAAGAAAGACGGCATTCTGGAAATCACCACCGTTAAGGTTAACGGCCAGGCCTATGACCTGCAGGGTCGCCCCGTTGCCAACCCCACCCGCGGCCTCTACATTATCGACGGCGTCAAGACCTTCGTTAAGTAACGCCCTCTCCCCCAACTCAACCCTGAAACTCCAAAAAGGAGGTTGCAACCGGCTCGAAACCGGAGCAACCTCCTTTGCTTATATAACTCCAAAAAATCAGTAACCTGCTGTTGGACGGGGCGGGCGCGGACGCAGGCGGCAGCGCAGGCGCCGGTGAAGTTCCTCGCGGGCCGGGCGGCCGGTCAGAGTTGCAATTAGCCGATCGGTGACCACCGCCTGGAGCAGCTGATGATGATCGCCCGGAAGGTCAACGCTGCCGTCAGGCTCCAGCTCCACGCCCAGGTCGGCACACGTCAGTTCCAACTCGCGGCGCGCCAGGGCGGTCAGTGCCTCCTGCTCGTGGCGCCCCAAGGGCCCGGGAAGCTCCGGATTATTCGTAACGGCCTTCAGGGCCGACAAGGCAAACACGGCATCGACCGATGCCGACAATTCTATTTGATTCTTCATTTCAGTAAACTTTTGGCTAACGTTCGGCTAATGAAAAAGCGGGAGGCGCGTCCGCGCGCAACAACGTGGATTGCCGCATCGGTGCGGGTTGCCTGCGGGTGCTCGGCAAGGTAGGAATCAAACGTGGCAAAAATTTCGCGCCACATTTCGGATGTTATCTCCGCCATTTTCGGCAGTTTGCCCTCGCGGCGCCGGCGGTCCATAACTATCAGGTGGTCAACACTGATGAAATATCCCTTCTCAACGGGCGAATGAATAACCCGGTTGATGACCGCATCGGTTGCGCGGCGCAGGCGCTGGCGGTCCATTTCGCGGCGCACCTGTTGGGTAAAGCGCCGGTTGCGTTCGTGAGTTTGCGTGATGTAGTTCATAGTGGGTGCAAAATTATCCGCCCCTGCGGCAAATCGTTTGCCCAGCCCTGTTGCGTAGTGTTAACCGCAAATGAGTTTGCCGTTTCACATTTTTTGCTTAAATTTGCGCTAAATTTTAGCTTATGGCCCACGTGAACCTAAAAGGCATGGGTGTTGCGCTGATAACGCCCTTCAAAGCCGACAAAACCATAGATTTTAACGCTCTGGCTCGCCTGATCGAGTACCAGATCAAAAACGGCATTGACTTTCTGGTGGTGCTCGGAACCACTGCCGAAACCCCGGCGCTCACTCCCGACGAAAAGAGCCGGGTGCGCCGGTTCGTTGCCGAGCGCGTTGCCGGGCGCGTGCCGCTGGTTCTGGGCATGGGCGGCAACAACACCGCGGGCCTGTGCGAGGAAATCCGCACCACCGACCTGAGCGACTATCAGGCCATACTCTCGGTGGTGCCCTACTATAACAAGCCGTCGCAGGAGGGCATTTATCAGCACTATGCGGCCGTTGCGCAGGCATCGCCGCTGCCGGTGGTGCTCTATAACGTTCCGGGGCGCACCGGAGTCAACATGACCGCCGAAACCACCCTGCGCCTGGCCCGCGATTTCCCCGAAAAAATCATTGCCGTCAAGGAGGCTTCGGGCAACTTTACGCAAATCGACGACATCATCAAGCGCAAACCGGCCGACTTCATGGTCATTTCGGGCGACGACGGCATAACCTTTCCGCTGATAACCCTCGGCGCCGTGGGCGTTATTTCGGTTATCGGCAATGCCTTCCCCAAAGAGTTCAGCCGCATGGTGCGCCTGGCGCTCGAAGGCGATTTTGCCAACGCGCTGCTTATTCACCATAAGTTCACCGAGCTGTT
>CAZDVP010000021.1:0-19566 GCA_964508865.1 uncultured Bacteroides sp.
TTGCTCTCCTGGTCGGCGGTTGCGCGCGAGCGGTTGCCGGAGTTCACGTCGATAACGTGGAGCGCTTCGGTGTGCTCGATGATAATGTAGGCGCCGGAGCGGAAGCTCACTGTTTTGCCAAACGAGGTTTTAATCTGGCGGGTAATGCCGAAGGAGTCAAAAATCGGCTCTTCCTTGGTGTAGAGCTTAACGATGTCGGCCTTTTCGGGCGCAATGAGGTTCACATAGTTAAGCAGCTGGCGGTGCACTTCGGGGTCGTTGACGTAGATTGCCTCGAAGGTTTCGGGCGAAAAAACATCGCGCAGAACTCCAACCGAGCGGCCGGCTTCTTCATAAACGGCGGTCGGGGCTTTGTCGGCGTTCTTGCGGGCGTTTTCGAGCGTTTCGTTCCAGCGTCGCGCCAGTTCGCGCATTTCGTGGTTGAGTTCGGCAACTTTTTTGCCTTCGGCCGAGGTTCGGATAATCACTCCGAAGTTTTCGGGCTTGATGGCCTCAACAACTTTTTTGAGGCGCTGCTTTTCGGCGGAGCTGCTGATTTTTGTGCTGACCGAAATTTTGTTGCTGAACGGAACGAGCACCATGTTGCGCCCGGTAAAGGATATTTCGGTTGTCAGGCGCGGCCCTTTTGACGAAATGGGCTCTTTCACGATCTGCACCAGCAGGCGCTGGCCGGGCTGGAGCAGGTCGGCAATGGAGCCGTGTTTGTCGATTTCCGGCTGGGGTTTGAGTTTCGAGGTGTCGGGCAGGCGCTTTTTGGGGTCGAGCGCATCGTTGACCTCGCTGATGTAGGATGCAAAGCCGGGTCCGAGATCCAGATAGTGGAGAAAGGCGTCTTTCTCATAACCGACATTGACGAAAGCGGCATTCAGCCCGGGCATCAGCTTTTTGACTTTGGCCAGGTAAATGTCGCCGACGGCGTAGCTCACGCTGCGCGACTCCTTCTGGAGCGAAACGAGGCGCGAGTCCTCCAGGAGGGCTATCGACACGTCGTTTGCGGCAACGTCAACAATCAGTTCGCTTTTCATCGGTTCGGATCGGGTGGGTAAGTTAAAAAATAAAAAAATAGATAAACTTTTGGGCGGTGGGCAAAGAACCTATCTTCCACCCCGTAACCCAAAAGTTTCTCTATATCATAAACGTTTCGTCGGTCGAAAAAGATTACTTCTTCTTATGACGATTCTTGCGCAGACGCTTTTTGCGCTTATGCGTGGCCATCTTGTGGCCTTTGCGTTTCTTTCCGCTGGGCATAGTGTTTAGCTTTGGGGGTTAAAAATAAAGTGGATAAATTATTTTTTCACTTCTTCCACGAACGATTTGCTGGGCTTGAAGGCCGGGATTTTGTGTTCGGGGATGATAATGGTGGTGTTCTTTGAGATATTACGTGCAGTCTTTTCGGAGCGGGTTTTGATGATGAAGCTGCCGAAGCCACGGAGGTAAACGTTTTCGCCATTGATGAGCGAATCCTTAACTACTTCCATGAATTTTTCAACGGTTTCGAGCACGTTCGCACGATCGATGCCGGTGGATTTAGCGATTTCGCTAACGATGTCTGCTTTGGTCATTGTTTGAGTATTTAATATTTTGATTTATAGGATATAAATGTCGTCTATCTGGCGTTGGGGCGTGCAGATTATTGCCTAACACGACTGCAAATATCCGAATTTTTCGGGAACTACGCAAATTTTCGGCAAATTTTCTTATTGCGATAAATTTGGCAGTCAGCGGATTTTTTCGCATCTTTGCATCAGTTTATGAACCCAGAAATCAAAATCATCGCCGCCGTTTGCTCCAACGGTGCCATAGGCCGCCGCGGCGACCTGCTTTTCCACATATCGGCCGACCTGCGCCGCTTCAAGTCGCTGACCATGGGCCACCCCATCATCATGGGCCGCAAAACCTTCGAGTCGTTCCCCAAGGGGCCGCTGCCCGGGCGCCGCAACATCGTTATTTCGCGCCGGGCTGACTACCGGCCCGACGGCGCCGAAGTCTACCCCTCGGCCGAGGCCGCCCTCGAGGCCTGCGCCGGGGCCGGCGAAGTGTTCATTATCGGCGGCGGCGAAATCTACTCGCTATTCATGCCGATTGCCTCCGAGCTGCTGCTGACCGAAATCAGCGCCGCACCGGCCGATGCCGACACGTTCTTTCCGCCGCTGCGAGGCTTCGCCCTCGTCGAGGCATCGGAGCCGGTCGAGGGGAGCCCGGCCTATCGCTTCGCAACCTACCGCCGCACGCAGCAATAGCAAAAAAATGCTTTTTAACATAAAATTCTGCGATTTTTTGCAGCAATAGTTTTGAAGTGTGCAAAAAAAATCGTACCTTTGCGCTTCCGAAACATCCAATATAACAACCAAATAGTACACTGTATTAACCACACATAAGCCTTGAAACCCGCACGGCGTAAAGGTTTCCTCAAATTTTCGAACAAGGAATGAGTCTTATCTCCCGCAATTCGATCTTACCCGCCTCCGGAGTAAGCCGCTCAGCAACGGTTTTACCCCCCCCCATTTTAATGCGCTGATATTCAGCGCATTAAGCCCCGCTGTTAATATAATACTATCGGCTGTTGGTTCGGAAACGACTTTTAGAACTCAATCGCGCACACCAATGCACAATTTATTCGTTCGCACAAAACTCAAACCCGCCCTCCTGGCGGTTGTGCTACTCCTGATGGCCGTCGCCCCGGCCGCAAGGGCTCAGAAAGTTGGCCTGAAAACCAACCTGCTCTACGACGCCCTGCTGAGCCCCACGCTCGGCATTGAATTCGCCATGGCTCCCCAGTGGACCATGGACATCTCCGCCACTCTCAATAACTGGCCCGTCAACGACCACCGCTGGAAGCAGTGGATGGTGCAGCCCGAAGCCCGCTACTGGTTCTGCCAGCGCTTCAGCGGCCACTTTCTCGGCGTTCACGCCCTGGGCGGACAATATAACTTCGGCAACTTGAAAAACAACATAAAGTTTCTCGGCACCGACTTTTCGCAACTGACCGACCACCGCATGCAGGGCTGGATGATCGGCGCCGGCGTGGCCTACGGCTACTCCTGGATTCTGTCGCGCCACTGGAACATCGAAGCCGAACTCGGCATTGGCTGGGTCTACACCCGCAGCGACATTTTCCGCTGCGCCAACTGCGGCAAGCGCGTTGAAGAAGACAAGCCCCATAACTACTACGGCCCAACGAAAGCCGCAGTGAACCTCATTTACACTTTCTGACCCCGACCGCGATGATGCACACGAAACTATCCACGCTGCTGATGTTGGCAGCCGCCACCATAGCTGCGCCGGCCCGCGCCGCAGAGCCCGAGGCCGCCGACCCCGAAATCTACACCGTTGAGGTCAGCATCGACGATGCCACATCGAAACTCAACGTCGACATTCAGCTGCGCCCCGAAAACCTCAACATTGGCCGCGACTCCGAGCAGGTGTTCACCTCAATGGTCATCAACTCGGCCGGCACCGACACGCTGATGCTCGACACCATCCGCATTTGCGGCCGCAACCGCTGGTACTGGCACCTGCGCAACGGCGAGCTCGACCGCCCCGACGGCCGGGTGCGCATTTTCCGCGCCGACCGGGAGGGCGAAGCAGTTATGCACTCCGAAGTGGCCCTGCTCCCCTGGATGGACGACTCCCGGGTTGAGCTGCGACGCCAGTCGGCAACCTGCTGCCGCCCGGCCCGCACCATTCCGGGCACCGACCCGCTCGGCATGACTGAAATTGCCCGCATCCACACCGGCCGCCCCGCCCTGATCAGCGAATACGTGTTCGCCCCGCCGGTCGACGACGCTCCCGTTGAAAAGAACCTCGAGGGCAGCGCCTTCGTGTCGTTCGTGGTTAACCGCACCGAGCTCAAGCCCGACTATATGATCAACCGCAGCGAAATCGCCAAGATCATCAACTCCATCGACTATGTGCGCAACGACCCCGACGCCATTATAACCGACATCCACATCAAGGGCTTCGCCTCGCCCGAAGGTTCCTACAAGAACAACATCCGCCTGGCTTCGGGCCGAACCGTTACGCTGACCGACTACGTCCGCGACTATGGCCGCCGCTTCTTCCAGCTGGCCGACTCGACCTTCACCAACTCCTATGAGCCGGAAGACTGGGCAGGCCTGCGCCGCTATCTGGTCGACTCACTGCAGTTCAACATTCCCAACCGCGCCGAAATCCTGGCAATTGTCGACACCCCGATGGACGACCTCGACGCCAAAAACGAACTCATCAAGCGAACCTATCCCGAGGACTATAAGGTTATTCTGCGCGACATCTACCCCTGGCTGCGCCACTCGGACTATAAGGTTCACTACCGCATTAAGGTCTACACCGACCTCAAGGAGCTGATGCGCCTCTACGAAACCGACCCCACGCGCCTGCGCCCGGTCGACTTCTACACCATTGCCAAGCAGTATGCCGAAGGCTCGCCCGAATATAATAAGGTGATGAAAACAGCCGCGGCAACCTATCCCAACGACCCGATGCTGAACCTCAACGCGGCCAACGTTGCCATGCTCGACAATAATCTGGTGCTCGCCGACCAATATCTCACCCTGGCCGGCAACTCGCCGCAGGCCGACTTTGCGCGCGGGGTGCTCAACGCCCGCTCCGGCCGCCTCGACAAGGCCATGGAGTTCTTCGAAACCGCCGCCGAAGCCGGAATTCCGCAGGCCCGCGACTATATCGACAACATCAACTCCATTAAAAACTATAACGCAGTGACCATCACCGCGAAAACAACAAAATTCTGATTCGAAAAAATATTTTAACAAACAAATAATTTATAACCATTTAATCAACACAATCTTATGAACATTTCAAAAAAACTTCTCCTCGGAGTATCAGTGCTCGCTCTGGCAGCCTGCTCCAACGAAGAACCCCTGGTTGGCGGTGACGATCAGTCGCAAACCGTCATCAAGCCCAGCGGCGACGTTGCTTACCTGAACGTACGCCTGCAGTCAGCCGACAGCAACTCCCGCGCCGACTACGAAGACGGCGAAGGCAACGTTCACGGCGATTACTACTATGGCAATGAAAATGACGTTGCTAACGCCTACTTCTACTTCTACGACGAAGACGGCAAATTCGTGCTCGAATCCAACACCTGGCTCGGCGCAGACCCCGGCACCGCAGACCACATTGAAATGGAAGGTAAAACCACTATCGTGCTCACCGGCCTCACCGGCAAGAGCTACCCCAGCTGGGTTGTTACCGTTCTGAACCGCCCCGAAAATGATGCCAACGGCAACCCCTTCACTCCCGGCGCAACCCTCAAGGAGATGGGCGAAATTCTGCTCGACAGCTACCTCAGCGGTAAAAACTTCGTTATGACCACCTCCAGTTTCCTGGGCGGCGTTAACGCCAGCACCACCGGCGACTACACCTACTTCGCCACCAAGCTGAAACCCACCGACTTCAAGGAAGAAGGCAAGACCTACACCGAAGAAGACGGCATGACCTCAGTCGACATCTACGTTGAACGTCTGGCTGCCCGCGTTGGCGTTAGCCTCGCCCTTGACCCCAAAGTAAACCCCAAGCACGACAAAACGTTCAAGTTCAACGGCAAGGATTACAACCTCTATGGTCTGAACGTATCTGTTGCCGGCAGCGACAACCCCAACATCGGCGGCAGCATCACTGCAGCTACCAAGGTTTACGTTGCCATTATCGGCTGGGAACTTAACTCCACCGCTAAGAAAACCAACCTGATGAAGGACCTCGGCGACTGGACTGCTGAATCCGCAATTGGCGGCGCAGCCGGCTGGTGGAACAAGCCTGCCGACCACCGTAGCTTCTGGGGCAAATCCTACACCTATGGCAAGAAGGGCACCGAACTCTCCGACTCCAAAACCGGCGCTCTGAAAACCAACGAATTCGCATGGAACCAACTGACTCTCGCCGTTAGCGAAGGCCGCTTCATCGGCGACCGCGCTTACTGCAACGAAACCACCAACATCCCCGCTAACCTGATTGCCTCCGGAGCTACAGATGTTACTACCGAAAACATCTCGCCCAAGTACACCCCCTCCGTAGTTCTCAGCGCAGTTGTTTGCGACGAAAACGGCAAAGCCCTCACTCTGGTAAAATATCAGGGCGTTGAATACACCGAAGAAGGCTTCCTCAAGCGCATTCTCAGCATTGCCAACACCAAGAAATTCTACATCCACGTTGAAGGCAGCGCTGACTACGCTCAGGTTGACGTTAAGGACGTAGAACTCGTTTCGGCCTCCGTAGATACCAAGCAACTCGGTAGCGTAAAGGTTGCCCTGAAAGACAATAACATCACCTACTACAAGATTAAAGACGGCGCTACCAAAACCGACGGCAAGTATGAACCCGAAGATCTGGAAGAAGTTAGCGCTGATGTTATCAACGAGCACTACGCCCAGTACACCGACGCCGCCCACCTCGCTATCGCCAAGACCGACGGCGCTATGTTCTACACCATTCCTCTGACCCACCTCAACAAGGGCACCGGCAACAACGTTGTTGAAGGCCAGTATGGCGTTGTTCGTAACCACATCTACGACCTCTCCATCACCAAGATCAAATCGCTCGGCGAAGGCGTGTTCGACCCCGAAAACGAACACATCGACCCCGAAGAACCGAAGAATCCTACTTTCTACGTAGAATCCGCCATCAACATCCTTTCGTGGAAGATCGTTTCGCAGTCTGTTGAAATCTAATCCAACACTCTCATAAACCTGAATAACCGCGGGCTGCGGCGCCCGCTTCGGCTCGCGGTTATTCCCACTCTTTTCTCTCTCAACCTCCTCGAAATCTCTCAACCTCTTTCCTCTTTTTTAATTCGACATCAACGAGATGAGCCCCGGCTCGTCCACCATATATATAAACAATCAATCCAATCATTGCGCAAAATGAACCTATTCAGCAACATACGCAACCTGCTCGTGGCCCTGTTGGCAGCAACGGCTCTGACCGCGTGCAACAACAGCTTCATCTTTGAGGACGAAGGTGATTGCGATCCGAAATATCGCGTGAAGCTGCGCTACGACTGGAACATGAAATATACCGATGCCTTCGCAGCCGAGGTCGACCACGTAACGGTTAACATCGTCGACCCCGACGGCCGCATCGTCTACACCCACCAAGAATCGGGCGACGCCCTCAAGGCCGACGGCTACGAAATAGTGCTCGACCGGGCCCTCAAACCGGGCACATACCGCCTGCACGCATGGTGCGGCAGCGGCGCCGAGCCGGGCAACAGCTCCTTTATGGTGCATCCGGCCGAAACCCTCGAGGAACTGCAGTGCACCCTGCTGCCCGACCAACCGGCCGACCGCGCCGATATCAGCGGCGCCGACGGCCAGCACATCCAGCGCCCGCTGGGCAACCTCTACCACGGCCTGACCCAGGAGCTCACCTTCCCCGAAGACGAAGGCACCCACCGCGACACCATTCCCCTGGTCAAAAACACCAACTCGGTCAAGGTTATGCTCCAGCACTTGTCAGACGTGCCCCTCGACGGCGATGACTTCGAATTCACCATAACCTCGAAAAACGCCCGCATGGCCCACGACAACTCCATGATCGAGTCAGACCCGGTGACCTACCACGCCTGGGATGTGCGCACCTATGCCGGCACCCTCGGCCCCGACTCCGACGGCCACATGCAGGGCGGCACCCACGACGCCATAGTTGCCGAATACACCATTGGCCGACTCATGGCCGACGAAGACGTTCGCCTCGAAGCGCGCCGCAAAAGCGACGGCCAGTTGGCCTTTTCGGTCGACATGGTCCGCCTGGCCCTGCTTCTGAAAAGCGCCAACCTGCGCAACATGGACGACCAGGAATTCCTTGACCGCCAGGACGACTATAACTTCATTTTCTTCCTCGACTCAAACTATCGCTGGACAACCTGCGAAATCAACATCCTCTCCTGGAAATACGTCCTCCAAAACCAGGAACTCTAACCCCCAAACAACCCCAAAACAGAAACTATGATTCTCACCCACATATTCCGATGGCTTAAAGTTGCGGCCGCCATGCTGGCAGTCGCAGCCCTGGGAGCGTGCACGGAACCCGCGGGCGAGATTCAGGAGCCGACGACCGCAACCGGCCCCGGCACATCAAACAACAGCACTACCTACAGGGCAGGCTTTTATCTCACCGTGAGTTCGCTGTCGGCTCCGGAAACCACCACCGCGACAGCCACACGCGCCACTCCCGCCGGCGGCTACAATCCCGGCTCAGGCATTGAAAACTTCATAAATCTCGAAAACGACGATATCCGCGTTTTCATCTACTCCACCGCCAATAAGTTCCTTTCAGAGCTAACCGACCTGCAAATCGTGCCCGTCAGCGACTACGACAGCAGCAAGCTCTATTTTATCAACGGCGCCACTCAAACCGACATCTCATCAGGCAACTTCAAAATCATGGTTGTTGCCAACTGGCCGGAGTATCCCGAATCAGACAAACCGGAAATGGACGATTTTTTCAAAATCACTTTTAACTTCAACGGTTCGCAGCCAACGCGCGAACTGCCGATTCCAATGTATGGGATTAAAGAGGTTAACGTCGGCACTATCCGTCCGGACAATGCCGCCAATCTGGGCACCATCCACCTGATTCGCGCCCTGGCAAAAATCGAAGTAATTTTCGAAAATCCCGACGAAAAGTGGAACATTACCGACCTGAAACTGACGCACTATAACACCACCGGCTTCTGCGCCCCCGAGGTCAGGAGCCAGAGCGACTATGTTAAGGACGACTGGGACCGCGACTACGTTGGCCGCCCCTTCATTCCCTCCAACACAAGCAGGGCCAATGACCTCGATTTCATCGAAACCGAAAATGGCCACTATGTTCTCTTTGTTCCTGAATACGTCAACACTTCAACCAGCGAACCCGCGGCTCAGATTCACGCCAAGGTCAGCTTTGACAACTACGACTGGGCCGAGCATCTGATTGACCTGAAAAACGGCACGGCAAAAACCGACATAATGCGCAATATCTGGTTTAAGGTCACAATCAAAAAAATCCGTAAGTCAGACATTGACATAACCGTCGACGTTATCCCCTATGCCGTTTGTGACCTTGATCCGATATTCGGACTTTCTTAAACCAATCTGAAATGAAACGACTTCACCTCCTCATAAAACATTCGGCAATCTGCCTGCTGGCGATACTGGCGGCTGTTGCGACTTCGTGCGTAGACCGTCTGTTCTACGACGATGACGCTATTCCCGAAGGAGTCAGCACGGTTGACGTTAACGTTGGTTTCGCCGCGTTTACTCCCGCGCTGGAATCGCGCGCATCGGGCACCGCCATAAAAAACATAAACACCCTCTGGCTCGTTATCTACAAGCCGGACGGAACCCTTGTTGAAAAGCGCGAAATAACAGGCTTCGACACCGAAAAAATCGAGCCCAACGTGCGCCCCGACGGCCAACCGAGCAGCGAACAGCAAACAGGCCACGTCAGCTTCAAACTGACTCTCGACAATGGCTACTACCTGATGTATGCCGTTGCCAACCACGACCTTTCGGCTGTGGCCGACGATGAAATCAACACTCCCGCAAAACTGAAGGCCCTTGATCTCACTTGGCAGAACACCGGAGCTGAAAACAACGCTCAGATGTTCGGCTGGTTCGTTAACGGAGGCAAAGACACCGACCATGGCTCTGACGCACCGGTAGTTACCATTCGCGACGGAAACTCGGCTCTCCACGCCTGGGTGCGCCGCGCCGCGTCGAAACTGACCGTTGCGTTCGACACGCGCAACCTCAACGAAAACGTTTACATCTACCTCAAATCAATAACCGTTAAGGATATTCCGACCCACTGCTATCTCAACGACCGCAACAACGTTGGAGCTGACTCCTATGGCCTCGAAAGCAAACTGACCGACGGCGAAACAATCTATTTCGGCAACGCTCAGCCGGGCGATCAGGGCAAAACCAGCTATGGCCAGTGGACCTGCCTGGCGGTCGGCGATTCAATCTACGGCCTATATAGCAACGCATACGAGCCAACGAAAAACAAGCCGTTCAGCGAACGCCTGGCAAAAGAACATAGCGAAGAAGCCCCCGCGCTCTATTTCTACGAGAACATGCAGCCCGACGGTCGCGAAGGCACCGTTACCGACAAACGCCAGGACGTTAGCGGCAACAACCTGACCGTTTCCTACCCCGACGGCACTCAGGAGGGCGAGTATGAAAAAGGCTGGAAAGACGGAAAGAAATGGGGCTCATATGTTGAAGTTAAGGCCTACTACATCTGCAACTCGGGCGACCGTCCGGGCAAAGGAGATATTACCTACCGCTTCATGCTCGGCAAAAACACCACCACCAACTACGAAGCCGAGCGCAACCACCACTACCGCCTCACGATGAAGTTCAACCGCTATGCCAACGACGTTGACTTCCACATCGATTATAAGGAAGAAGGCCGCCCGGGTTTGTTCATTCCCGACACGGTCTACGTTTCCTACTCCTATAACCAGCCATCGTCGATGACCATGCGCGCCATTCCCGCGCCGGGCTATGACTTCGTGAATCTCGAATCGGTGATTATCAACAACGAATGGCGCCCCGACAAGGATCCCAACCATCTCTATTACTACAAAGCGGCCTGGGATGCGCAAATGGCCGCAACTGGTGATTTTGCGCTTCATTGGATTGACTCTGAGGAAAAAGAAGACGAAGAAGGCTGGGACGGCTTTGACTTCTTGAAACGTGACCCCGAAATTCAGCCAAACACTGAGTTCGGCTTCCTGTCGCTGCGCTCAGTCGAAATAGTGACTCAGGACTTTGGCCGCGGAGTCGGCGAGAATAAACGAAATGAATTTATCCGCAACTATCGCCGCGCTTATTTCAAGCCTCATAAAAATCCCAACCATAACGGCGATACCAGAGACGTCAACGGCCCGCTGAACTGGCGAAATTATGATGATATTCCGACCGCCGACGGCTCTATAACGCATTACGATGAACACGACGGCGACTATTCATTTACCCGAACTACAAACCCGAACAACGGCGAAATTGAATATGTAGGCAATCTTCCGCTCTATACCCGCGCAAAAACCCTTGACACATGGGGAGCATATTCCGGCGCGAATATGTTCTATGAACATAAACGTATGGCGCGTCTGAAAATCATTGCCCACTATAAGTATAATCCGGCCTCGGGCGAAGAAAAGATTTTCGGCGACGAATACACCGACGTTGGCTACACAACGGTTATGCAGACCGAACGCGTCGATAATCCGCGCGCAATATATCGCGAGTATAATAACGACGACCAGTTTGTTGTGCGCCTCTGCTATGGCCGCGACAGTTTCTATCCGGTAATTTCCGAAGGCCCCTGGACCGCAACAATCGAGCGCGACCCCCACGGCCTTGTCAAACTGACAGCCAACGGCCAGACCGCCGAGGGCGAAGGTGCGGCTATTACCGGCCACACAAGCTCCGCGGTAACCTTTACCTACACCCCTCGCGGAAAATTGACCAGCAATTCGCAAACCCGCGGAGCAATAATCCACATTACCTACCACAACAACAACTGCGTGCACCGAATTCTTGTGCGCCAGGGCTACGCGCCGCAAACGCTCGGCGACCATGGCACTATTATGTGGTCGACCTACAATGTTTATAACAACACCGACCTCTGCCGCTCGCCGCTTTCGGTGGGCTCGCTGTTCCGCCGCTATACTGACCTTTCCTACCCAATTCTTGAACGCAACAACGAAGACTATGGAGTCGGCGTTATAGTCAACGGTAGCCTGAAAATATGCGACTCAGGCGACACGACCTGGCACATGGTGCATTGGGATAAGATTCCATTCTCAAAAGATAGAGGTGCTTCTGATGCTTTCACCAACATGAACCTCAACAACCACAACCAGAGCGTTACCAATGAATACCGCCTGCCCCACTTTAATGATTTGCCGCAGATTGGCATCGTTGAGAGCGGAACGACTTCCGATTTCGCCTATGCCAACGACTATAACGTTGGCTACGGCATAGTTTATGCCGACGGCGCAACAACAACTCAAACGAGCGCGAAAGCCTATAGCTACAAAGACTATGGCAACAAGGGCATCAAGAATGAATGCGGCGTTCGTGCCGCGGTTGTCTACGCACTCTCTAACGGCGACAACGTTCTGTTCCCGCTCGGCGCCAGCGGCCACGCCCGCCGCAAATCGCGCGGCTGCAGACCCGGAGGCTCAACTTGGAATGACTACGTAGATGGCTATGGCTATATGCGCTATAGTAATGCCGACTACCGACTCGAAGGGGGAGTTTACACGTTCCGCCCGATGGTTTGGGATATTCCCGGACAGATGGGTGCTTCATATTGGATTAACAATGACGATGCCGTAGGCGCGGCCAACCACCGAGTGGCCATTGACTTCAACTACGGCAGCTTCACAACCTACTACCTCAACGACCCCGACGTCTACGTCTGGCGCAACCAAACCGAATCCGACGCCCTGCCCATCCGCCCAATCCACAAATAGCTAAGGTAGCTATTATAGATAAATTAGCTACTAAAATTACTAATTTTATTCGATTATTAAAGAACCAAACTTTGAATGAGCAGCAAGGCTGATTTTGCCCAACCTAAAACAAGCTATCGCAAGCTATATGCTTTTCAGAAGGCGGAGGCGATTTATGACCTGACATATTTTTTCCTTTCAGGTCATATAGCCAAGAGTGACCGGACTCATGATCAGATGCTTCAAGCAGCTCGTTCGGGTAAGCAGAATATTGCAGAAGGTCGGGCCGACGCAGCATCGTCAGCAGAAATGGAAATTAGGCTCTATGGCGTTGCCCGCGGCAGCCTCCATGAATTACTCAATGATTATCTGGATTTTATGCGAACACGCAGAATTGCGATTTGGGAGCGGCAGAATCCACGCCTCGCTAAATTGCAGCAAGTCTGTAAAACTCGCAACGACACCGCCTATTATTCTGAATTGGCACCCAGACTCAACGACGAAGAACTCTGCAACCTGATAATCACGCTGATTTACCAAACAATCTCTATGATTGGAAAGATTATTGATCTTGTGAAGCAAGATTTTTTAAGCAAAGGCGGCATCAAGGAGCAGATGTTCAGAGCCCGAATAGCTTTTCGCAACAAGTAACCCGTTTACGACGAAGTCCGCGTTGCCGGCCAATCTACAAATAGCTAAAATAGCTACCTTAGCTAAAGTAGCTATTTAAACTAAATCACCCGCGCCTGCGGGTGATTTGCTTCGCAAAAAAAGGATTATCAGGCGAGGGAGCGGGCTGCGGAGGGCTGGGCCACGAGCCAGACTGTGTCGCCCTCGCGGAAGGCTTCGTCGGGCTTGAGGGGCACGAAAGCGCCATCGCGCTCGAGGGCCACGACCATAGCGTGGTTGCGGTTGCGCAGGTCGGCCTCCTGAAGCGTTTTGCCCGGCAGGGGCGACGACGGCGACAGCGTTATCGACGAGAAGCGCACTTCTTCGCCGCAACCATTCGACGACGCAGCTTCGCTGCCCTGCTCGAGGATGTTCATGAATGCCGAAATGTTTTCTTCGGTGCCAACAACGCCCACAACGTCGCCCGGAAAGAGGCGCTCGTCGCCGCCGGGCACGGGAATCACCTCGCCGCCACGCTGAATGGAGGCGATGTTGACGTTGAATTTGCGGCCTACGTTGCTAATGCAGAGGCGGTCGCCAACATAGGGGAAATCATAGCCCACGGTGCCGTAGGCCAGGTGCATATCGCTGACCAGGTTGTTTTTCTGGCCTGAGCGGCGCAGTTCGCGCTCGTTGAGGTTATCGAGAAAGCGCGACTCGATGCGGGCCAGGCGATGACGCACGCGGTGGGACACGAAAATGAACGACAGCGCGAACAGCGACACTCCGAAAATCACGCCGGCCGACACGCCGAAGTAGCTGCCGATGACGTAGACGACAAAGGCGGTGCAGATGAGCAGGCGCACCAGGGTCATGGCCACCAGCGGGGCATGGGCGCGCGCGTTGTTGGCAATTAGCAGCTGGCGCTCGGAGCGGCGCGAGGAATGGTAGGTCAACCCGAGCAGGAAGGGCGACATGGCCGTTATGGTCAGCACGCAACTGAGCAGCCGACCCCAGAAGCCGGGAATCAGCCCGCAAATGAACGGACGCATATAGAGCCCGGCAACCAACACTATGGCAATCAGCACGATGCCATAGAGCAGCATGCGCCAGGCATAGCGCTTGAGAACCGCCTGCCAAACGCGGCGCGACTCGCTGCCGCCCTCAACATTGTTGGTCGAATAGCGGTCGATGAGGAACTTCCAGCGGTCGGGCAGATGCGCAGCCACGAAGTTATAGGTCGGGTCGGCCAGGCGGATGAAATAGGGGGTGGTGAAGGTGGTGATGACCGAAACGGCCACGATTATGGGATACATCGTTGAGTCGAGCACTCCGAGGCTGGTGCCGAGGGTTGCGATGATAAACGAGAATTCGCCGATTTGAGTGAGAGTGAAGCCGCTCTGCAGGGCAACCTTGAGGGTCTGGCCGGTGAGCAGCATGCCGCCGGTTCCGAAAATCAGGCCGCCGCAAACAACCACCGCCGACAGCAGCAGAATCGGCCGCCAGTATTCGGCAATCACGCCGGGGTTGACCATCATTCCGACGCTGATGAAGAACACTGCGCCAAACAGGTACTTGACCGGGCCGAGCACGTGCTCGATGCGCTCGGCATAGCTGGTGCCGGCAAGTATCGACCCCATGACGAAGGCGCCCAGAGCCAGCGAAAAGCCGCAGTAGACGGAGAACACCGCCATGCCCAGGCAGAGGCCCATGCTGAGCACCAGCAGGGTTTCGTCGTTGAGAAAGCGGCGCACCCGGTTGAGGAACGTAGGGAGCACATAGGTTCCCACCAGGAACCAGATTACGAGGAAGAAAATCAGTTTGGCCATGCTCAGCAGCAGCTCGCCGCCCTGAACCGAATTATTGACGGCGATCGACGACAGCACCACCATCAGCAACACCGCAAACAAATCTTCAACAATCAGCACGCCAAGCACCTGCGAGGCGAACTTTTTGTGGCGCAGTCCCAGGTCGCCCAAGGCTTTGATGATAATGGTTGTTGACTGCATGGAAATCATGCCGCCCAGGAAAATGCTGTTGATATGGCTGAATCCGAGCAGATGACCGATGCTGAAGCCTGTACACATCATTCCGAAAATCACCACCATAGCGGTTATGATTGCCGAGCCGCCGCAGCCCATCAGTTTCTTGAAGCTGAACTCCAGACCCAGGGTGAAGAGCAAGATAACTATGCCCAACTCGGCCCAGAAGTCGATGTTTTCGGCAGTTGTCAGCGACGGCAGCGGCTCAAAATTCGGGCTGGCCAAAAAGCCGGCAACGATATAGCCGAGCACCACCGGCTGCTTAATCCACTTGAACAAAAGCGTAACTATGGCTGCAAGCAGCATAATGTACGCAAGATCTGAAATCAGCGATTCAATCATTGGTTTAATGTTTGGTTAAAAGGGAGTTATGCCAACTGATTGGCAATCGAAATGCTTTCGGTCGGATAGGGTTTTGAAAGCTCGGTGAACAGAACGGGATAGTCGGTGTTTTCGCGCAGCAGAACAACCAGATTCAGGCGGGTTGTCTGCGCCGAGTAGTCATAGTCGACATAAACGTTGACCAGGTGGCCATGGTGGCGCTTCAGGACCTCGCGGAAGGGCGCGAACTCGGTGCATATACCACTCACTTTCAGGCGGATTATGCGGCTTTCGGAGCCCACTTCGAGGCGGCGCTCAACGTTTTCGAGCTGCACCAGGATGAACAGAATCAGCAGCGTTGCGCAAACCGACAGCAAATAGAGCCCCACTCCGACGGCCAGGCCGATGATCGACGACATCCAGATGCCGGCGGCGGTTGTCAGGCCGCGCACCGAGCCTTTGGCCTGGATTATGGCCCCGGCGCCGAGAAAACCGATGCCCGAAATAACCTGGGCGGCAATGCGGCCGGGGTCGCCGTTTTTCAGCCCTACGTATTCCTGGCAGACGTAGATACTCACCAGCATGGCCAGGCAGGCGCCCATGGCAATGAGCGAAAAAGTGCGCAAACCGGCGGGTTGCCCCTTGCGCTTGCGCTCGTAGCCCACGCTGGCACCGAGAATCATTGCCATGCAGAGGCGAAACAGCGCCTGCGCCGTTGTCACCTCGTTGGCCGTCAGCTGGTTGAGAAAGGCTTCAATCATTTGCTGAGCTCGAAATTGCGCGATGCCAGGCGATAGTTGTCGGCAAACAGCTCAACGCGGTAGCTGCCCGGAGTGAGCATGGCGTTGTTGTTCCAGTAAATGGTCACACCCGGAATTTCGTTGCCTTCATATTCAACATCTTTCTTGGCGGTCGCCTCGAGCGTTGTGCCTTCGAAATTGAAGGTGATGCCATTGTCTTTCAGCAGGTTGCCTTCGGGAGTGGTTATGCGCAGATAAATGGTTTTGCGCCCAACCGGGGTCGAGTTGTTCTGAGGAATGGTGAAGGTAACGGCCAGCTGCTTTGCCTTGTTGACCTTCTTTTCAGTCTTGCCCTTTGAGTTGAGGGCCTGCAGGCTCACGCTGCTGACGTTGAGCTTCTCGGCCAGCTCCATGCGCTGGGTGAGCACTTCGTTTTTCGACGTCGTTTCGGCCACGCGGTTGCTCAGCTGGCGATTGCTCTGCTCGAGGGTTTCGTTCTTTTCGCGCAGCTCCTGATTCTGCTGGTTGAGCTCGTTGATTTGCTCAACGTAGTGGCGCATAATCTCCTTGAGCGTAGCGATTTCCTTCTGCAGTTCGGCAATGCGCTGCTGCGAGAGTTTGTCGCGCTGCTTCAGTTCCTGACGCAGCTCCTCGACCTTGTTTTTCGCGGCCTCATATTCGGCACGGATGCTGTCGTTATTGAACAGAACCATCTGCCCTTCGTGTTGCACGAAGGAGGCCGACAGCTCGTCGTATTCGTTGGAAAGCTGCAACTGCTCGTTGGCCAGCTCGAGTTCCTGAATTTTCAGCATTGCCTCGTCGGCCTGCTTTTTCTGGCTGATGAAAAGCCACACCAAGGTGCCGACCACAACAACGGCCACCACGGCGCCCGCAATCAGCGGCGCGAAATTAGTTTTTTTGTTCTCTTCCATAATTGGCGCAAATTTAGTGAAAAAAATTGAGTAAATAATATTTTTTGCGTAAATTTGCAGCATCATGGAACCACAATCATCACTCAATCCCGTTGACCCGGAGAAAGTTCACTCCGCAACGCTCGCTTATTTCGACGGCGACGAACTCGCCGCCCGCGTCTGGGCCTCAAAATATGCCCTCAAGGATAGTTACGGCAACCTCTACGAACTCACGCCCGACGATATGCACCGCCGCATAGCCTCGGAATTCGCCCGCATAGAAGCCAAGTATCCCAACCCGATGACCGAGGATGAAATCTTTGGTCTGCTCAAGGATTTCCGCTACCTGATTCCGCAGGGTTCGCCCATGTCGGGCATCGGCAATCCGTTTCAAACCGTGTCGCTCAGCAACTGCTTCGTGATCGGCCTCGAGGACCCCGCCGACAGCTATGGCGCCATTCTCAAGCTCGACGAAGAGCAGGTGCAGCTGATGAAGCGCCGCGGCGGCGTGGGCCACGACCTGAGCCAGCTCCGGCCCAAGGGTATGCCGGTCAAGAACTCGGCCCTGACCTCAACCGGCCTGGTACCCTTTATGGAGCGCTATAGCAACACCACCCGCGAGGTTGCGCAAGACGGCCGCCGCGGGGCGCTGATGCTCACAACCTCGATTGTCCACCCCGACTCGGAAGCCTTTATCGACGCCAAGCTCACCGAAGGCAAAATCACCGGCGCCAACGTCAGCGTGCGCATAACCGACGAGTTCATGCGCTGCGCCGAAAGCGCCACTCCGTTTATCCAGCAGTTCCCGGTCGACTCGTCTAATCCGCAAGTGACCAAGGAAACCGACGCCGCCAAGCTCTGGGCCAAGATTGTTCATAACGCCTGGAAATCGGCCGAGCCGGGTGTGCTTTTCTGGGACACCATTACCCGCGAATCGCTCCCCGACTGCTACGCCGACCTGGGCTTCCGCACCATCTCCACCAACCCCTGCGGCGAAATTCCGCTCTGCCCCTACGACAGCTGCCGCCTGCTGGCCATCAACCTATATAGCTACGTCGACGACCCCTTCACCCCTCAGGCCCGATTCAACTTCGAACGTCTGGCCGACCATGCCGCCAAGGCCCAGCGCCTAATGGACGACCTCATCGACCTGGAAATCGAAAAAATCGACGCCATTCTGGCCAAAATCGACGCCGACCCCGAGGACGCCGACGTTAAGCACTCGGAGCGCCACCTCTGGGAAAAAATCCGCTCGCGCACGCTCATGGGCCGCCGAACCGGCCTGGGCACGACCGCCGAGGGCGACATGATTGCCGCCCTGGGCCTGAAATACGGCACCGCCGAGGCAACGGAAATGAGCGTCAAGGTTCACCGCGCCGTAGCCCTGGCCGCCTTCAACTCGTCGGTGACCATGGCCGAGGAGCGCGGCAAGTTCGAGGTCTACGACCCCGAGCGCGAAAAGAACAACCCGTTCATCAACCGCCTCTTTGAAGCCGACCCGGCCCTGAAGGAACGCATGGAGCGCTCCGGCCGCCGCAACATTGCCTGCCTGACCATCGCTCCGACCGGCACCGTGTCGCTGATGACCCGCACCTCGTCGGGCATCGAGCCGGTGTTCATGCCTGTTTATCAGCGGCGCCGCAAGGTGAACCCCAACGACAAGGACGTCCGCGTTGACTACGTCGACGAGTCGGGCGACGCATTTGAAGAATACATTGTTTATCACCCCAAGTTCCTCGACTGGATGAAGGTTCAGGGCATCGAGCCCTCGGCCAAGATGACCGCCGAGGAGATTGCCGCCCTGGTTGCCCGTTCGCCCTATGCCGGCGCCAGCGCCAACGAAATCGACTGGCTCGAAAAGGTGAACATGCAGGGCGCCGTGCAGAAGTGGGTCGACCACTCCATATCGGTGACCATCAACCTGCCGGCCAACATTTCGGAGGAAACGGTCAACGAGCTCTACCTGCGCGCCTGGAAAGCCGGCTGCAAAGGTTGCACGGTTTACCGCGACGGCTCGCGCTCGGGCGTGCTGACCGCCATAACCCCCAAAGGCAAGGAGGAAAAGAAAAAAACCGAAGCCGCCGGCCCGCTGCTGCAAAAGCGCCCGGTGTCGCTCGAAGCCGACGTTGTCCGCTTCCAGAACAACAAGGAAAAATGGATTGCCTTCATTGGCCTGGTCGACGGCCGACCCTACGAAATCTTCACCGGTCTGAACGACGACGAAGACGGCCTGTTCCTTCCCAAGTCGGTTACCCGAGGCTCGATTATCAAAACCATCGACGAAGAGGGCAACAAGCGCTATGACTTCCAGTTTGTTAACAAACGCGGCCACAAAACCACTATCGAAGGCCTCTCCGACAAGTTCAACCCCGAATTCTGGAACTATGCCAAGCTGATTTCCGGTGTGCTCCGCTACCGTATGCCCATCGACCAGGTAATCAAAATGGTCGACGGCCTGCAGCTCAACTCCGAAAGCATCA
>CAZDVP010000022.1:0-19510 GCA_964508865.1 uncultured Bacteroides sp.
GGTATGCGCCGCCGCGGCTACACCCCCGAAAGCATCCGCCGCTTCATCGACACCATCGGCTACACCAAATATGAGGCCCTGAACTCCATTTCGCTGCTTGAACACGCCGTTCGCAACGATCTCAACGCCCGCGCAACCCGCGCCATGGCCGTTATCAACCCCCTGAAGGTAACCATTACCAACTACCCCGAAGGCCAGGTTGAAGAGGTCGAGATGGAAAACAACCCCGAAAACCCCGCCGAAGGAACCCACAAAATGCCCTTTGCGCGCGAAATCTACATTGAGCGCGACGACTTCATGGAGAACCCGCCCAAAAAGTTCTTCCGCCTGGCTCCCGGCGGCGAAGTCCGCCTCAAAGGCGCCTATATCATTAAGTGCGACGAGGTTGTCAAGGACTCCGAAGGCAACATAGTTGAACTGCGCTGCTCCTATGACCCCGAAACTCGCTCGGGCCTGCCCGGCTCGATGCGCAAGGTCAAAGGCACGCTCCACTGGGTCAGCGCCGCCCACGCCGTCGACGCCCAGGTGCGCCTCTACGACCGCCTCTTCGCCGTTGAGAACCCCGCCGCCGAAACCGACAAAGACTTCCGCGAACTGCTCAACCCCGACTCGCTCAAAGTTGTTGAAGGAGTGAAGGTTGAACCCTTCATCGCCGAAAACGCCAAACCGGGCGCCAAATTCCAGTTCCAGCGCATCGGCTACTTTACGCCCGACCTCGACTCCACGCCCGAAAAGCTGGTGTTTAACCGCACTATCGGCCTGAAAGACAGCTGGGAAAAAGAACAGAAAAAATGAGCATCGAAAAGCCCGATAACGAACGCATGGCCCTTTACCGGCGGTTTAAGGAATCGCTGGCAAAAGGCGAAGGCCCCGACGCCGACTATTTCGACGCCGACGACCTGGTCGTGATCATCGACCAGGCCGTTGACCTCAACGACGAATACGTTGAAATCGAAGCCCTTATGCGCGGTTACCGGTATTTTCCCGACAATGAGGAGCTGCGCGCCCGAAAGGCGTTTCTCTTCTATGAGCTCAGCCTCGACGAGGGGGTCGACAACATGCGCCTGCAAATGCCCGAAGGCTCGCCAATGTCGCGCATACTGATGCTGCGCCGCATGGAGGAAAGCGTTGAGCCTCAGGTGGTGGAGCAGGTGCTCGACTCCATAGCCGCAAGCCCCGGCAAACTCGACGACGAAACCATTATTCAGCTGGTTGACTGCGCCAGCGCCTGCAACTGCTACGACTGGCTGAAGGCCAACGAAGCGAGGCTGCGCAAAAAAACCGACTATCTGCCCACTCTGCTCTATGAGCTCTTCATTGTGGCCGATATGCGCCACGACCGCGACTACTGCATAAAGTTGCTCGACGAGCTGACAGAGCTGGAGCCCTTCAACATCGACTTCTGGAACGCCCTGGCCCAGGTGCTGGTCAACGTTGGCGACGGCCCCGAGCCGAACAAACCCGACTTCGACGCCGCGCTCTCCACCCTGGAATACGCCCTGGCCATCGACAGCAAAGACCCCGCGGCGCTGACGCTCAAGGCGTCAATTCTCGTTGAGCTCGACCGACCGGCCGAAGCCGCCGAAGCGCTTGCTCCCTTCGAGGCCGACATGAAGTCGCCCTCAATGGCCGATATCTACGTGCGCGCGCTCTACCTTGCCGGCCAAACCGACAAGGCGCAGACCCTGCTGGCCGGCTACATGAAGCAATATCCCGACTCCGAAGAGCTGTTTCATCTCGTTCTGGCCATTCAGGCCGCCGGCTGGGAGGAACTCGTCGTTGCCCACTACGATGCCCTGGCCGACGCCTCCGACGCCGCTGAAAAATGGCTCGAACGCGCCTGCGAATACTATAGCCGCAGCGAGCTCCACCAGGCAGTTGCCATGCTCGAAATGCTCCGCACCCGCAACCTGCTCGACGTCAAGTCGATGAAGCTCTACATGACCGGTCTCTACTGCCTCGGCCTCTACAACGAGTGCGTTGCGGTCTACGACGAAATGGTTGCCCGGCAATCTCCCCTGATTTCGCCAACGGTCATAATTGCCGGCATCATGTCCTATATGAAGTTGGGCGACAAGCGCCGCGCCAAAGCCGCCATGGAGCGCACCAAAAAGCTCTTTCCGCTCCATATCGGCGAGCTCTGGACCCTGTCGTCGGCTCTGGAAGCCTTCGGCATGTCGCAATTCATGGGCGCCATCGAAGCTATGCTCAGCCGCCGCGGCCAAATCAACGCCGACGACCTCGATATTTTTCACTTTCCGAACTAACTCACTCCCCAACCGATGAACCGCTTACTCTCACTCGCAATCGTTGCCCTCGCCGCCTTGGCCGCCATGGCCGCCGAGCCGGTCGACTCGCTCCGGCCAACCATTGCCGACCATATCAACTCCGGCTCCACGGTCAAAATAACCCAGCCGGCCAAGCTCAACGACCGCCTGCGCGCCGTTGCAAACCGCGGCGCCGCTGCCGCCGACCCCAAAGGCCAGGCCAACACCGCCGAGCAGCCCCGAACCGACGGCGGATTCCGCATTCTGGTCTTTTCCGGCAATAATCCCCGCACCGCAAAAGCCGAAGCCGCCCGCCGCCAGCAACTCCTGGCCGAGCAGTTCCCGGAATATGCCGCCTACGTTACCTTCGACGCCCCCTACTGGCGACTCAAGGCCGGCGACTTCCGGAAATATGAAGACGCCGCAGCTGCCATGAGCCGCTTCAAAGCCGCCATGCCCGCCTACGCCGGCGAAATGCGAGTTGTTCGCGAACGCATAAATCTCTGACATGGAACGTAAAGACTACGATCAGGAAACCATCGATAAACTGGCCTCGCACTTCGAGGCCATAATCCGCCTGCTGGGCGAGGATCCTTCGCGCCAGGGGCTCATCAAAACCCCCATGCGCGCAGCCAAGGCGCTCTACTATGCCACCTCGGGCTATCGCCTCGACCCGGCTGAAATCATGCGCCAGGCCGTGTTTACCCACGACGGCTCCCGCATGATTATCGTCAAGGATATTGAATTCTACTCGCTCTGCGAGCACCATATTCTCCCCTTTTTCGGCCGCATGTCGGTCGGCTATATTCCCCAGGGCAACATGCTCGGACTGAGCAAGGTGGCCCGTGTGGTCGATGCCTATGCCCGCCGCCTGCAGGTTCAGGAACGGCTAACCGCCCAGGTCTGTCGCGAAATCTTCGAAACCCTCCCCGCCCAAGGCGCCATAGTTACCTGCACCGCCGGCCACCTCTGCATGAAAATGCGCGGCGTTGAAAAGCAAGACGCCATGACAACCACAACCGACTACTTAGGCACCTTTGCCACCGACCCGGCCCTTCGAACCGAATTCTTTAACCTCATCAATCAGAAATAATCCCCATGCAAATCCAGCGTCTGCAAAACCTCTACCTCCTCATTGCCTTTCTGGCCGCCATTGTCAGCCTGACCTGCCCCTGGATAATAATGCCCGGCGGCAACGTAACCATTCAAAACAACACCCCGCTGCTCGTTCTCGCCCTGCTGGCAACCATTTTGCCGCTGCTCGGCATCTGCCTCTACAAAAACCTGCAGCGCCAGAAACTCGTTAGCCGACTGGCAGCCCTGTTTGCCGACTGCGCCTTAGTCTATGCCGCCGTGCTCGACTTGATTAACGCTGACAACGGTGCCAACATCGGCCTGATTGCTCCCTGCGCCATCTTCTTCAGCTCGCTGTTCGACCTCTTCGCCGCCCGCGCAATCAACTCCGACCAGCAACTCCTCAAAGCCGCCGACCGCATCCGCTGAAATGCCCCTCATTTCAATCATAACCATAACCTATAATGCCGCCTCGACCCTGCCGCCAACGCTGCGGTCTGTCGAGGCGCAAACATTCTGGGATTTCGAGTATCTGATAATCGACGGCGCCTCGACCGACTCCACCGTCGAGCTGGCCCGAACCTGCCCCTGCGCCCGGGTCTTTTCCGAACCCGACCGCGGGCTCTACGACGCCATGAACAAAGGCCTCCACCGCGCCTCGGGCCGCTATGTTATATTCCTCAACGCCGGCGACTCCTTTTCGGGCCCCGAAACCCTCCAGGCCTATGCCGACGCCATAGCCGCCGCGGCTCCCGTCGAGCCCGGAATTGTCTACGGCCAGACCCGCCTGGTCGACTCCGACCGCCGCTACGTTGGCGAGCGCCACCTGCGCGCCCCCGAAAAGCTTACCTTCCGCTCGTTTCTCAACGGCATGGAGGTCTGCCACCAGGCAATGCTGGTGCGCCGCGACCTGGCCGAGGACTATGACCTGCAATACCGTTTTTCGGCCGACTACGACTGGGCATGCAAAATCCTGCGCCGGTCGCCGCTCAACGTCTACATCAACGACTACGTGGCCGACTATCTCAGCGAGGGCATGACAACGGCCAACCGCCGCGCCTCGCTGCGCGAGCGCTTCCGCATAATGCGCAAGCACTACGGCCTGCTCCCCACTCTGCTGACCCACCTGCGCAAACTGCTCAGGCTCTGATCCCTCGCTTCGCGCTCAGAGCGCCTTGAGGTTCCTGATTTCCGAAAGCGGCAGCAAATGGTGGATAATCGCAAAAATCGTTAAACCCGCCGCCGAATGAATGTCGAGCTTGGCGCAGATGTTGCGCCGGTGAGTGGCAACGGTGTGCGGCGACAGGTATAGCCGCTCGGCTATCTCCTTGTTCGACAGCCCGCGGGCAACATTGCGGATAATCTCCTTTTCGCGCTCGGTCAGCCCGTGGTCATCATCTTCCGGAGCAACAGCCGCCTGAACATTCTGCTCAACCGGCTGCGCCTTGCATTCAAGAGTCTTCACCGCCGGAGCAAACAGCCGGTTCTCAACGTCGCAATGGCTCATCAGGTCGCTCTCGCAGTTAATTATGTCGAACAGAACCAGATTGAGCAGGTCGTTGTTGACCTGAGGCCCGTGGAGGTGACAGACAAAAATATCCTTCAGCTCGCGCAGCTTGGTTGCAATCGGCTGGTGGTTGGCCAAAAAATCGCGGTCAATCGAAAAATCGGGCCGGCGCTTACCCGCAAGCAGTTCGTCAACATAGGTGAACACCCGGCTGTCTTCAAACTCCATGTGGTTGCGCACCTCGGCAACATAATCGTCGAAAAACTTCAGAACCACCAGCGCAACATCCTCGCTGCCGGCATGGTTAATCGCCGAAATCAGCTTCGACCTGATTTGCGGCAGATAAAAGTCGATGAAATATGAATGGGCGCTCTTCAAATAGGTTATCAGCGCCGGCAGCGATATGTCGCGCGTAGGCGAAACCACCCCGCGGCCTATCAGCGACGCAACAGCCAGGAAAGTCGGAGTGTGAACGCCGTGGCGCCGGCAAACCGCCTCGATGGTTTCGTCGCCGAAACCCAGCGGAATGTCGAAGCGGCTCAGCGCCATCAGCAGCTTGGGCGACTCGGCAACGGCCGACCGCATTTTATCCGTGGGCAGGAACGCGGTCATAGCAGTTCAATGTTGGCGCGGCGCAAAGCCTCGATTTGATCGTCGGGCCAGAGCGATGCCTGAACCTCGCCGATGTGCGCCTTCTGCAACAGCAGCATGCACAGGCGGCTCTGGCCTATGCCGCCGCCAATGCTCGCCGGCAAGCGCCCCTCGAGCAGCGCCCGGTGAAACGCGCGCTCCTTATAGTGTTCCTTCCCTTCGAGTGCCAGCTGGCGCTCCAGCGCTTCGGGGTCGACGCGTATGCCCATCGAGCTGAGTTCGAAAGGAATGTCGAGAACATGGTTCCAAACAATAATGTCGCCGTTGAGGCCGCCGTCGGTCGACCAGTCGTCGTAGTCAGCGGCGCGGCCGTCGTGTTTCTCGCCGTTTGAAAGGCGCCCGCCTATGCCGCGGATAAACACCGCACCCTTTTCGCGTGCAATCGCCGCCTCGCGCTCTTTGGCCGACAGCGTCGGGTAGCGGTCGAGCAGTTCCTGGGCGGTGATGAAAAATATCCGCTCGGGCAGCGAGGGCGTGATGTGGGGATAACGGTCATATATCGAGCGCTCTACCCGGCGGATGGCCGCATAGATTTTCTCAACAATCGCATAAAGGAACTCAACCGTGCGCTCCTCGGGGCGGATTGTCCGCTCCCAGTCCCATTGGTCAACGTAGAGCGAATGGATGTTGTCGAGTTCCTCGGTGGTGCGGATTGCGTTCATGTCGGTATAGAGGCCGAATCCGGGCGCGATTTCATAGTCGGCCAGCTTGGTGCGCTTCCATTTTGCCAGCGAGTGAACAACCTCGGCCCTGGCGCCGTTCATTGCCGGAATCGCAAAGGAAACGGGCGGCTCGACGCCGTTGAGGTCATCGTTGATGCCGGTGCCCGAAAGCACGAACAGCGGCGCGGTCACACGCCGCAGGTCGAGCTCGCGGGCCAGCGCCGCCTGGAAATCATCCTTGATCTGCTTGATAGCGACCTGGGTGGTTTCCGGCAGCAGCTTGAGTTTATAGCGTTCGGGAATAATCAGCATGGTTACTTGTTGGGTACAACCTGTTGCCAGAGTTCGGTCATTTCGGCCACTTTTTCAGGCATTTCGGGCGCGAGGTTGGTAGTTTCCTGCGGGTCGCTGACCAGGTTATAGAGCTGAGGGCTCTTGCTTTCGCCCAGTTCAATAGTCGTGCCGATATGGCCGGTGGCGGGCCAGCTCAGCAGCGGAGCCTCATAGCGGCCGGCGGGAATGAACTTCCAGTCCTTGGTGCGCAGGCTAACCGAGCCGAGCTGACCGAGTTCGGCAACCCAAGGGCGGTTTTCATCGCTGCGGCCAAGCAGTTGCGCCAGCATGTCGTAGCTGTCGGGGGCGGCGCCTTCGGGCAGCTCGGTGCCGGTCAGAGCAGCGGTTGAGCGGAAAAGGTCAACCAGGCTGATAAGCGTTTCAACCGGCTTGCCGGAAGCATCGATGCCTTTGGGCCAGCTAACGATCAGGGGCACTTTGGTTCCGCCTTCGTAGTTGGAATATTTGTCGCCGCGGGCGCCGCCGGTGGGTTGGTGGCCGTTGAGCAGTTCATAGGCTTTGTCGTCATAGCCGTCGTCGCAAACCGGGCCGTTGTCGGAGGTGATGATCAGCAGCGTGTTCTCCCTGACTCCGGCCGAATCGAGCGCGGCAAGAACCTGACCTACAGTCCAGTCAAACGACGAAATCGCATCGCCGCGCAAACCCATCGGGCTCTTGCCACGGAATCGCGAGTGGGGCCAGCGGGGAACGTGAACATCGTTGGTGCAGAGCCACATAAAGAACGGCTCATCTTTATTCTCCATTATGAAGCGGCGCGAATGTTCGGCAATCGAGTCGGCGATATTCTCGTCTTTCCACAGGGCGCGTCCGCCGCCGCGGCTAAAGCCGATGCGCGAAATGCTGTCAACGATAGTTTGGTTATGGTGGTGGGTCCAGTCGAGCTTGAGCGCGTGGCGATGATCCTTGCCGGTGGGTTCGCCCGGGAAATTCTCGCGATAGCTGACTTCAATGGGAGACTCGGGGTCGCGGTTGGCAATGGTGTCCTGCTCGATGTAGACGCAGGGAACACGGTCGGCCGTGGCGGCCTGGATATAGTGATAGTCAAAACCGATGTTGCGCGGAGAGTGGTCGATTTTGCCATTCCAGTCCTGCTCGCCGGTTTTAGAGCCGAGGCCCAGGTGCCATTTGCCTATGGCAGCGGTCTTATAGCCTGCGTCCTGAAACATGCGGGCAACCGTGTATTGGTCGGCTCCGATAATCAGCCCGGCATTGCCCTGAAGCACATTGGTGCCCGGTTTGCGCCAGGGATACTGACCGGTCAGAATCGAGTAGCGGCTCGGTGTCGACGTGGCGGCCGAGGCGTGGCAGTTAAGAAAGCGCAGGCCATTGGCGGCAACGCTGTCGGCATTGGGGGTTTCAACGTTTTTGGCGCCATAGCAGCCGAGGTCGCCGTAGCCGAGGTCGTCTGCAACCAGAAATATAACGTTCGGGCGCTCCTGGGCCAGCGCACTGCCTGCGGCCAGAGCCATTAAAAGAGGTAGTTTCATGATTGTGGTCTATGAATTTTTTTAGGAATTATTATATCTACTATTTTTATTGCCGTAGCGTCGAAGCGCGTTGGCGAGAAAACGAACCAGCGCTGCAAAATGAAGTTCCACGCCAGCGAAACGATGAGCGAAACGGTCAGTCGCGCCGCGGCGAAGTAGCCGTCGGGCTTGAATCCGATGGTTTCGAGCCAGCTCCACGACCGCAGCAGGCGGAACAGGCCCTCGGTGCCGGCCGAGTTGAGAATCAGCGACCCCAGCCACACCAGAAAGAACTTGAGCATAACGGCGCGGATTGCCTGGCCCTGGGCATGGAAGGTGAACTTATAGCCTATGATGCAGTTGACCACCCCGCCGAAAAACGCGCCCAAGGCGGTTGCCAGCCAGGGATAGAGATGAACCCACGCATAGAAAACGAAGCTGAGAATCATGTCGGTCCAGGAGCTGATCTGCGACGACACTGTTGAGCGCAGAAACGTAAACACGATTCCGTTGCTCTCCATAAATCTATGCATCAGCTTTTTCATAGGGCTTCATATAACTGTGGGATTATCAGCCTGCCAGAGGCGCACAACCCTGGTGAACTGCTCCCAATATTTTTCGGTTTTATACTCGCCGACACCATAGACCTGCGCAAACTCCTGCTTGCCGGTCGGCTTGACCTTGGCTATTTCCAGCAGGGTGCGGTCCGAGAATATCATGTAGGGTGCCAGACCTTGAATTTTGGCCAAATTGCCGCGCAGCTCCTTCAGGCGCTTGACCAGCATGGCGTTGGCATTGGAGGTCGACGGCGCTTTTTTCGGAGTTTTGCTCTTCGGCTCAATGTTCTCATAGAGGAATTTAGCCAGAACAACCCGCTCCTGACCGTGAACGACCCGCATTCCATGAGGCGTTACTTTCAAATGGTTGGCCTCGTCGTAGGCGATTTCCAGCAGACCTAACTGAAGCATCTGCGACAGGTAGGCGCGCCAGTGGGCAACCCCTAAGTCGCGCCCGGCGGCATAGGTTTTGATTTTGTCATAGCCCTTGGCAATCAGCTCGGCGCGCGCCGATCCGCGCAGAATGTCAATCAGCATGTTGACCCCCACGCTCTGGTTGGTGCGGATAATGGCGCTGAGGGCCTTTTGAGCCACAACCGTTCCGTCGAACCGCAGCGGAGGCTGCCGGCAAACGTCGCAGTTGCCGCAATCGGCCGTGGTTTCCTCGCTGAAATAGCTCAGCAAGATGCGCCGACGGCAAACCGACGCCTCGGCATATTCGCGCATACGCGCCAGCTTGGCGCTGTTAATCTCTTTCTGGCCGCTTTCGTCGATAAAGCTCTGCAGAGTGGCAATGTCCTGGAAGGAATAGAACATCAGCGCCTCGGCCGGAAGACCGTCGCGCCCGGCGCGGCCTATTTCCTGATAGTAGCCTTCGATGTTGCGCGGCAGGTTGTTGTGGATAACGTAGCGGATGTTGCTCTTGTCGATGCCCATACCGAAAGCTATGGTTGCGCAAACGACCTGCACATCGCCCTGAATGAACCGCCGCTGCGCTTCGGCACGCTGCTCGGGGCTCAGCCCGGCGTGATATACGGCAACGCTGTAGCCTCTGACGTCGAGCTCCGCCGCCATCTGCTCGGTGGCCTTGCGGCTCAGGCAGTAAATAATGCCGGAATCGTCGGCATAGCGGTCAATCATTTCGCATATCTGCTTGAGCTTCAGCTGCCGGCCGGGGTTCTGCTTAACGGTCAGCGAAATGTTGGGCCGGTCGAATGAGGAAATGAACACCGCCGGATTCTTCAGGTTCAGCTGGCGCGAAATATCCTCGCGCGTGAGTTTGTCGGCCGTGGCGGTCAGCGCAACGACCGGCACCGACGGAAACGCCTCCTTGATGCGCGCCAGCTGCGTGTACTCGGGGCGGAAGTCATGGCCCCACTGCGAAATGCAGTGCGCCTCATCGACGGCAAAGAGCGAAACCCGCGTCTGCGCAGCCAGCGAGTCGAGGTCGGTCATCAGCCGCTCGGGCGAAACGTAGAGCAGCTTCAGGTGGCCGCGGCGAAGGGCTTCGTAAACCTCGCCGTTCTGAGCCTCGGTGCGGTTGGAGTGAAGAGCCGCTGCCGGAATGCCGTTGGCCCGCAGCGCCTGCACCTGATCTTCCATCAAGGCAATCAGCGGGCTGACAACGATGGTTACTCCCGGAAGCAACAGCGCCGGAATCTGATAGCAAAGGCTCTTGCCGCCACCGGTGGGCATCAGTACCAGTGAATCGCGCCCGGCGCATATGCCGCTGATGATTCCGAGCTGATTCGGCCGGAAGGTGTCGTAGCCGAAAAAGCGCTTCAAAACCGCATGGGCCTGCTGTTCAATAGGCGTTTTCTTCTCCGGCGAAACCATTGACTATGGTTTTTATAAAAATTTTAATGTCGAGCATCAGCGACCAATGCTCAATATACCAAACGTCGGCTCGGACGCGCTTTTCCATCTTTATGAGCTCGTCGGTGTTGCCGCGATAGCCGCAAACCTGCGCCCAGCCGGTAATGCCGGGCTTGACCATATGGCGAATCATATAGCGGTCGATCAGAGCCTTATACTGCTCGGTGTGGGCCAGCATATGGGGCCGCGGGCCCACTATCGACATTTCTCCGCGCCAAACGTTGATGAACTGCGGCAACTCGTCGAGCGAGGTGCGGCGCAAAAAGTCGCCGACCTTGGTCTTGCGCGGATCGTTGCTGGTGGCCTGGGTGGAGTCAGCCTCGGCGTTGACACGCATGGTTCTGAATTTCAGGCAATAGAACTCGCGACCAAGATAGCCGGTGCGCTTCTGCTTGAAAAACACCGGTCCGGGCGACGACATTTTAACCGCAATTGCTATCGGAATAAACAATATCGGCGAAAAAATCAGCGCTACCGACGAAAACAAAAAGTCGAAACTCCGTTTGATTATGCGGTTATACGCCCGGTTCAGCGGATTGGCCAGCGGAGTGAGCACCGGCAGACCCTCGATATTGTCGAGTTCGAAGCGGCGACCCACGTAGGGCGACAGCTTGGGAACATAACGGAACTCAATCATAGCATCGTCGGTGATGCGGATGCAGCGCAGCAGATCGGCTTCGTTCTCGCCCGAAAGCACATAGTAAACCTCGTCGACCCGCTCGCGTTTGATAAACGGCTCCAGGTCGTCGAGAGTGCCGCAATAGAGCCCGGCAAACCCAGGTGCGGGCGATTTGTCGAAAAAGCCCATAATGCGGTAGCCGTAGCCCTCGTTCTTGCGCAGCGAGTCGGCCAGGCGGCGCGCCGTTGAGTTGGTGCCCACAATGACTACACGCCGGTAGTTGCCGCCATGCTTGCGATAGATTTTAATCATCAGGCGCGTCAGGCTCCACGTCAGCGGCAGCGCAACGAGCATCATGGCGTAATACTGGCAGAAATACGGCGTCGGAAAATCGTCGACCTGCAGAAACTCCAGCAGCGTAATGAACACCAGCGCATGCAGCGCAACGGCGCGCAGCGACTCAACCAGCACGCGGTCAACGTGCAGCGTGCGTTGCATGCGCACGTGTTCAAACAGCAGCGCTATGGGTATATAGGCCAGCGAAACGCCAAGCCACTTGGTGCGCGCATAGTGGTCGAGCAAATCGGGGTGTAGCAAACACAAAACCCCGAACAGCAGGTTAACCACCAGCAAGTCAACGACCGAAAGAACCTCGCGCTGATAGCGGCCGAAACGGCCTCGCGAGCGAGCTTCAGGCATTGGATTCCTTTTTGGCGTCTAAAATCTGAATTTTCTTTTCAATGTTGCTCAGTTCGTCGCGCAGGCGCGAAATGCGGCGCTCCATGTCGCGGACCATAGCTTCGCCCGACTTGCTGCGAGAATTGAAGAAACCGAGGTTGTTTTCAAAAGTCTTGATTTCGTTTTTCTTCATTTCGAGCGAACGCATCAGTTTTTCGCGCTGACGCGAAAGGTCATTGCCGCTGAGCTGATTAACGTCGCTTTCAAACGCTGCCATGGCAGCCTTCTGAGTGCTCATGTCCAGCTGGTCGTGCAGGCGCGAAACCTCGGCGCGGTAGGCGTCGTGAATCTTATCTTTGTCGCGGAAGGGAACGTGGCCAACTGCCTGATATTCCTTCATCAGCTCGCGAACCTTGGCAATGGCGGCCTTGCGTTCGTCGCCCTCGGCTCCGCCGATGGCCTTGAGCTGGTCAATAATGTCGCGCTTGGCCTTGAGGTTGGCCTGTTCAACCGAGCGGCGCTCGTTGGAGTTGGCTTTCTTGGCCTCGAAGAACTTGTCGCAGGCGGCGCGGAAGCGGGCCCAGACGGCGTCGCTCTGCTTTTTGGGCACTGCGCCGATTTCTTTCCATTTGGCCTGAAGCTGAATCAGAGCCTCGCCGGCCTTTTTCCAGTCGGTGGAGTCCTGAAGCTCCTCGGCCATTTCGCAAAGACTGATTTTCTTGGCCAGATTCTCGGCCGATTCTTCCTTGGCGCCCTTGAAATATGCGCCCTTGGCGGCAAAGAAGTTATCGCAAAGTTCGCGGAAGCGGGCATAGAGCTGCGCGTTGGCCTTGCGCGATGCAAAACCCAACTGCTTCCATTCTTCCTGAATGCCGATAACCGCCTTGGTGGCTTCATCCCAGGCCGAGAACGAAGTCAGAGCCGACAGGTCAACTGCCTCCAGCTTCTCGATGAGAGCCTTCTTGGCATCCTCATTCTGACGTTCAACCGCCTTGCGTTCTTCAAAAAACGCCTGATATTTCTTATTGATTTCAGCCGAAAAATCTTTGAACTTGGCCCAGATTTCCTCGCGATATTCTTTGGCGACAGGGCCGATTTCGCGCCACTTTTCATGCAGATCCTGCAGGCGGCGGAAAGCTATAACAATGTCGGGTTCCTCGGTCAGGCGCGCAGCCTCCTCGCAAATCAAGGTCTTAGACTCCAGATTCTTGCGGAAATCCAGGTCGCGCAAATCTTTGTTGACCTTCAGCTGGTCGTAGAACTTCTCGGTTGCGGCCTGATAGCGCTTCCATGAATCCGAAACTTCCGGCGCAGGAACTTCGCCGATAGCCTTGAAATCCACCTGCAGGGCGCGAACGCGCTCCAGCTGCAAATGAACATTGTCGGCGTCGTCGGCCGCAGCCTCGATTTGCGCAATGATTTCATTCTTGCGCGCAAGGTTGGCTGCCCGCTCAGCCTCCTGCTCGGCGGCCAGGGCAGCCTTGTTCTCCTTAATCTTATTATAGGCAGCCTTAAACTGCTCCTCGGCCGGGTCCTCGGCGGGAGTGAAACCCTCGTCGGAACCGTTTGCCTCTACATAGGCGGCTTTCTCTGCGCCCGTTTCTTCGTGGCGCACACCATAGAACTGCACTTTCAGGCGGTTAACGTCCTCGCGCGCCACTTCGGCCGCGGGCTTTTCCGACAGCTCAACCATGCGGGCAATAATTTCCTCTTTGGTCAGCGGTGCGGGCTTTTGACTTTGGGTTGCAGAATCGTTAACAGCGGCCTCGGGGGTCGTCAAGGGTTGTTGGAGTTCAGTTTCCATGATGTTGAGAATTAAGTGATTAGAGTGTGGTGTAGAAGAGCCCGGAACGCCTTCGCGCCCAAGCATTATCGCAAATATTTTGCCCAAAGTTACTCATTTTCCCCCACACTCACAAATTTTTTATCTAATAAATCACTATTCCTACTTTCAGAGAAGTAATCTCAAAAATTTTGTAACCAAATTTGGTGATTTTATTAAAATGTAGTATATTTGCGATCTAAAACATCGTAAAAAAATGCAATATTTGAGATTTCTACAATACCCGTCGCTCGACGTCGGCTCCGTTATCAAGTACATTATGGAGCAGAAGAAAACAACCGGTCGGCAAATTGCACATCGCAGCGGCTTGACTCCACAGCGCATAAGCGATTATGCCAACAATCACCGGCGCATAACTGTCAAGGCCTCGCTGGCTCTTGAACGCGCCTTGGAAATCGAAAAGCCCGGCTATTTTTATATCATCCAGACCAACCACGACATCTATCTTGCTTCACGCAATCAGCAACCAACGCCTGATTTAAGCAAGATTTCAGACCATGTTTTCTGGGATAGCAACATCAAAAATATAAACTGGAAAGCAGACAAAAAGCGAATTATTCAACGCACATTTGAATATGGCGACGAACAGACCCTCAGCGAAATCGTTCGCTTCTACGGCAAAACAACCGTAAAACAAATTCTTTCAGACATCGTTGACAACCGTCTGGCCGACCGCCGCCTTCAAAACGCCTCCAAAATCCTATGACATTAAACTATTCAACCGTTTCTCCGATACTGCTCGATTATCTCCACCGTCTTATGCGGTGCAGCGCCTTCAATGAATTCTACCTTGCCGGAGGAACGGCGCTTGCCCTGCAATTAGGCCACCGCAAGTCAGTAGACATTGACCTGTTCACCTGCAGGGAATATGGAACTATGGATTGCCCCGGCATCAAAAATAGCCTGCAAGCCATATTCCCTATCTGCCAAAATATCGAAAGCCTTAACAACCGGCAACTGGTCTACACGATTTTTGTGGGCGACAACAAGGATTCAATCATAAAGCTCGACCTCTGCTACGATGAGCAGCCCATATTCCCTCTTTTAAACGAAAGTGGCATCCGGTTAGCCTCCGACAAAGAAATAGCAGCCATGAAACTGCTTGCCATTGTTACCGGCGACCGCCCCAAGGACTTTTGGGATATCCACGCCTTAAAAAAGAAAAGCTACGGGCTTGAAACAATGATTGATTGGGCTTTAAAGCGCAATCCCTACACCCTTACACGCAGCGAGATTTTGGATGCCTTTCAAAAGGTCTGGAATTATCCCGAGCCTGAAGACATCATTTCACTCACCGACGATAAGTGGCCATTCATAGCCGACGACCTTTCGACCACAGCCAACAATATTTCGGAACGGGGAGCGTTATAAGGTAGATGAACAACGGCAGGCGCATATGGATCTGGGCGCTCGCAGCTTTAGCTGCGGGCTTGCTGATGGCGTCCTGCTCCGCCCGCAAAAACACCGCCGCAAGCCGCAAATACCAGGCTTTCATAACCCGCTATAACGTTTACTACAACGGCGACCAGCACTTCCGCGAAACCCTGGCCGACATGGAGCGCTCCTACGAGGACGACTACACCGACTTCCTCTTTCCCCACCCCGCCGAGGCCAAAGCCGTGGCCACCGCTCCGCAACCTTCTGGCGACTTCAAGCGCTCAATCGAAAAAGCCCAGAAGTCCATTCAGCTCCATTCAATCAAAAAGAAGCCCAAAAAGAAATCCGGCAAACAGAGCGACGCCTACAAGGCCTGGCTCAAACGCGAGGAATACAACCCCTTCATCCACAACGCCTGGATGATGATGGCACGCAGCCAGTATCTCAACGGCGACTTCCCCGGCGCAGCCGCAACGTTCTACTATATTTCCCGCCATTTCTCCTGGCTGCCCGAAACCGTTGTTGAAGCCCAGCTCTGGCAGGCCCGCAGCTATGTGGCTTTCGACTGGGTCAACGAGGCCGAAGCGATTTTTGACCGCATCAAACCCGAGCAGCTGACTTCGGGCAAGCTCCGGGCGCTCTACGATTTCGTGCAGGCCGACATCGCCCTGAAGCGTGGCGACTACGCCGCGGCCATTGCTCCGCTCGAAAAAACCATTAAGCGCACAAGCGGCGCCCAGAAAACACGCCTGCGCTTTCTGCTGGGCCAATGCTACGCCCGCGAGGGCCGCAAGGCCGACGCCTACAAGGCATTCAAGCAGGCCGCCCAGTCGGGCGGAACCACCTACCGCACCAAGCTCAACGCCCGAATCAAGCAGAGCGAGGTCTACGACGGCAAAGACGTTGAACCCGAAATCAAGGCCCTGCGCCGAATGACCCACCTCGACCGCAACAAGCCATATCTCGACCAGATTTACTATGCCATCGCCAATCTCTACCTGAGCCGCGGCGACACTGCCAAAGCCATTGAAAACTACGTTCTTGCCGCCGACAAATCGGAGCGCAACGGCATCGAAAAAGCCATTTCGAACATAACCCTCGGCCAGCTCTACTACGAGCAGGGGCGCTACGACCTGGCGCAACCGCGCTTCAGTGAGGCCGTGCCCCGCCTGCCCGAAACATATGCCGACTATGAGCTGCTGAAAAAGCGCTCCGACGTGCTCGACGAGCTCTCGGTCTACTCCCAGAACGTCGTTGTGCAGGACTCCCTGCTCCGCCTGGCCGAAATGAGCCCCGAGGAGCAGCTGAAGGTCATCAACAAAATCATCGACGAACTCAAAAAGAAAGAAAAAGAAGAAGCCGAAGAAGCCGCCCGTCAGGCCCACGAAGCCGAAGCCGCCGCCAATCAGGGCGGCAACTCCGACGCCAACGCCCCGACGCAGTTCCAGATGAATTCCAAAGACGATTCCTGGTACTTCTATAACTCCGCAACCGTTTCGGCCGGCAAAACCGCCTTCCAGCGCAAATGGGGCTCCCGAAAGCTCGAAGACGACTGGCGCCGACGCAACAAGGCATCGTTTGCCTTCAGCGACTTCGACACCCCCGAGGCCGACGACTCCGACCAGACCGCCGACTCGCTGGCCGTCAACGGCGAGGCGCCTGACCTCGAGCCCGAAGACAAGGAGGCCGCCGAGCGCGCCGCCGACCCACACTATCCCGAATACTATCTAGCCCAGATTCCCAAAACCGACGAGGAAAAAGCAACGGCCAACGACGTTATTCAGGAGGGCCTCTTCACCATGGGCTCCATTCTCAAGGACAAACTCGAAGACTTCCCCGCCGCCGAACACGAATGGGACCGCCTGCTCGAGCGCTACCCCGACAATATCTATCGCCTCGACGTGTACTATAACATGTACATAATGCTCATGCGCATGGGGCAGCCCGACCTGGCCGAAAAATGGCGCCAGCTGATTCTGAGCGACTTCCCCGAAAGCAAATATGGCATCGCCCTGCAGAACCCCGACTATATCCAAAACCTGCGCGACATGCCCGCGGCCCAGCAGGAGCTCTACGACCAAGCCTATGCCGCCTACCTGGCCAACAACAATGCCGCCGTCCACCAGGCCTACCAGACCATGATGCAGAAATATCCCGTTTCCGACATCATGCCCAAATTCATGTTCCTCCACGCCCTGGCCTTCGTGACCGAAAAAGACCCCGAGAACTTCACCGCAACCCTGCGCGAACTCCTCGAGCGCTACCCCCAGACCGACCTGACCCCTCTGGCCTCCGCCTATCTCAAAGGCATGAAAGAAGGCCGGCAGCTCAACGAAGGAGTCGCCAACTCGCGCTCAATGCTCTGGGACATCCGCCTGGCCGCGCCCGGCGACTCCGCCTCCTCAACCGTTGGCGACGCCCGCGAATTCGACTTCAACCCCGAGCAACCCCAGATGCTCGTGCTCGCCTACCCGACCGACACCATTTCGGCCAACGAACTGCTCTACCAGATTGCCCGCCATAACTTCAACACCTTCGTGGTTAAAGACTTCGACCTCGAGCAAATGAACTTCGGCCGGCTCGGAATGCTTCTGGTCAAAGGCTTTGCCAACGAAGCCGAAGCCGAACACTATCGCACCCTGCTGGGCCGCTCGACCGTATTCTCCCTCCCCCGCCAGGTGCGCCCCTTCATCATCTCCGAAGCCAACTTCGCCACCCTCCTTTCCGGCGGCCGCACCCTCGAAGAATACTTCCGCGCCTCGGCCGACGAAACCTTCGACCGCGTCGACCCCGAAGGCGAAGCCGACGACCCCGAAACGTCCGACCCGTCAGACCAGTCCGATCAGTCCGACTCGTCCGACTCCAACCCCGACCAGGAATGATTCAGCTCCTCCGAACCCGGGCCGACCTCTCGCCCCGGCCAGTCGTATTCCGCTCCCCCTATGGCATGATGCGCATGCTCGCCTCCGAAAAAGGCATCAGCCGCCTCGACTTCGTCGACTCAGCTTCATCTCCGACTCCTATTCCACCGTTTGCCCTTCCGGCAATTGAGCTTATCAGCGGCTGTGAGCCCTCCGCTCCGGTCACTCTCCTGCTCAACTGCTCAGACTTCCAATTCTCAGTGCTCAGCGCCCTGCTTCGCGTTCGTGCAGGCCAAACCGCAACCTACTCCCAAATCGCCGCAGCCATTGGCCGACCCTCGGCAGTGCGTGCCGTCGCATCCGCCATTGCCCGCAACCCGATTGCCCTGCTCATTCCTTGCCACCGCATACTGCCGGCCTCCGGCGGCGTTGGCAACTACCGCTGGGGGCCCCAGCGCAAGCGCGCAATCCTCCTGGCCGAACAACTCAGAAAGTAACCTGGACGTTCAGCCCTAACGTCTGATTCGTCAGCACCGGCATCGACTGAATCTGCAGCTTCTTCTCCTTGACCAGCTTGCGCGCCGGATTCCCGCCAATCAGCCCTACAACCTCATTGACCGGGTCGACCAGAAAAGCAACGATATTGCCCAACACCGGCGAACCCGCCAGCGTATAATTATTCATAACAATATAACGCTTAATCCTGAAAAAGCCCTCGCCCATAACGCTGCCCACCAGCGGCGTAATGAAAATATCCTGATATGAAGGCCTCTCCATAAACGCCTCGATGCCGAACTCCCATGCAAACGTTGAAATGCAAGTCGAAAACAGCAGCGAACCCCAGAAACTGAACCCGCAGCTGCGCGCCGCCATAAAATAAGCCGCACCGCTATAAGGATGCAAAACCATATTAAACATCGGATTATCATGATCCCACTCCGGACCCTGCTTCAAAACATGCTTGCGCCAGCGCGTCCACAGCGGAACATGATAAAACTCCGCACGGTTCCAGTTAGTCGCATCCTGAGGCAACATCTCCAGAACAAACAGCGCGCCAACATAACATCCACACAAAACCCCCGCGTTAACCCACATACGCTTCCAATCCGGATGACTGAACCCTAAATTCAGATTCTCATTCGGAAAAGCATAAATCGACTTCACCGGGCGCTCAACCGGATGCAACGTATTAACCGGGAAAATAACCGAATCCACCGGCGCTTCTATCACTGTATCAACAATCGCCGGCGACTGAGCCCTGCACGTCAGAGCCCCGCAAAATATGATGAAACCTAAAATAACCTTTCGCATAAACAAATGTAGTAGTAAAAATAGCGGTTGAAACTTACCTTTTAAACAACCGAACCACCCCCAAAGTTCCGCCCCGCCAAAAAAAATAAAAAAAATCCGCCAAAAACTTGCACATCTCAAAAATAATCCCGAACTTTGCACCGCAAAACAAACCCATGGGGTATTAGCTCATCTGGCTAGAGCGCGACACTGGCAGTGTCGAGGTGAGCGGTTCGAGTCCGCTATACTCCACCAACCGCCCGGCAGGCTTGGAATCCTCCAAGCCTGCCCTCTTTTTATCTCCCCACACAAAGGTGTGGACTCTGCCGGAAGCCATGGGAGTTATGGGGAAGGCTGGGAGTCATGGAAAAACCGGGAGCGAGGGCGTCTCCAATGCGGTTAAGTTAAGGGATATGATGAATTTTATAT
>CAZDVP010000023.1:0-19392 GCA_964508865.1 uncultured Bacteroides sp.
CGATCGACCTCGTAATCGTTGATCTCTATCCTTTCGAGGCCACTGTGGCCTCCGGCGCTTCCGATGCCGACATTATCGAAAAAATCGACATAGGCGGCATTTCGCTCATCCGCGGCGCTGCCAAGAACTGGCGCGATGTGGTTATTGTTGCGTCCAAAGCTCAATACGCTCCCCTGCGCGACATTCTCGCCGCTCAAGGTGCGCAGACCGATGCCGCCCAGCGCCGCTGGTTCGCCAAGGAGGCATTTGCTGTCAGCTCGTCGTATGACTCGGCCATTTTCAACTACTTCGATTCGCAGGCCGAGGCTCCCACGGCGCTCCGCGTTGCAGTCGACGGCAGCAAGCCCATGCGCTATGGCGAGAATCCTCACCAGCAGGGCTTCTTTTTCGGCAATTTCGACGAAATGTTCACCCAGCTCCATGGCAAGGAGATTTCCTATAACAACCTGCTCGACATCGACGCTGCCGTCAGCCTTATCGCTGACTTCAACGAGCCCACTTTCGCAGTTCTCAAACATAACAATGCGTGCGGTGTGGCTTCCCGCCCGACCATCGTCGAGGCCTGGCGCGATGCTCTGGCCGGCGACCCGGTCAGCGCTTTCGGTGGCGTTCTGATCACCAACGGCACCGTCGACGCCGAGGCTGCCAAGGAAATCAACACCATTTTCTTCGAAGTTATCATCGCTCCGGCCTATACCGACGACGCTCTCGAAGTCCTCAAAGCTAAAAAGAACCGCATCATTCTGGTTCAGAAGGCCGTTAATAACACCACCATCAGCTATCGCTCCTGCCTGAACGGCGCGCTGGTTCAGCAGCGCGACCTGCGCGTTGAAACCGCCCAGGACCTCACGCCTGCAACTCCTAAGCTCGTTGGCCCCGGTGAAGTCGAAGATTTGCTGTTTGCCAACAAAATCGTTAAGCACTCCAAATCCAACGCCATAGTTCTTGCCAAGAACCGCCAGCTGCTGGCTTCGGGTGTGGGTCAGACCTCGCGCGTCGACGCCCTCAAGCAGGCAATTGCCAAGGCCGGCGCCTTTAACTTCGACCTCAAAGGTGCGGTCATGGCTTCCGACGCATTCTTCCCCTTTGCCGATTGCGTTGAAATTGCCCACGAAGCCGGCATCACGGCCGTTATCCAGCCCGGCGGCTCCATTCGCGACCAGGAAACTGTTGACTATTGCGTAGCCAACGACATGGCCATGGTTCTCACCGGCATCCGTCACTTCAAACACTAATTCTCCACCTCTTAACTCAACTCCTTTATGGGTCTTTTCTCGTTAACAAAAGAGATTGCCATCGACCTCGGAACCGCGAACACCATTATTCTTCATAACGACAAAATCGTTATCGACGAACCCTCGATCGTGGCAATCGAAAAAAATACCGGTAAACCTATTGCAGTGGGCAAGGACGCCCATATGATGCAGGGCAAGGAAAACCCCAACATCCAAACCATTCGCCCGCTGCGTCAGGGCGTGATTGCCGACTTTAACGCCGCTGAAATGATGATTCGCGGCCTGGTCAAGAAGTCGTCGGGTTCGCGCGGCTGGTTCTCGCCGTCGCTGCGCATGGTTGTCGGCATCCCTTCCGGCTCGACCGAAGTTCAGATTCGTGCCGTGCGCGACTCCAGCGAACACGCCGGCGGCCGCGACGTCTACATGATCTACGAACCTATGGCTGCCGCCCTCGGTATCGGCCTCGATGTCGAGGCTCCGACCGGTAACATGATCGTTGACATAGGCGGCGGCACAACCGAAATCGCCGTTATTTCGCTCGGCGGCATCGTTACCAACAAATCCATTCAGATTGCCGGCGACGACCTCACCGAAGATATTATCGGCCACATGCGCCGCGCCCACAATCTGCGTGTAGGCGAACGCACTGCCGAGCAGATTAAAATCCACGTTGGCTCGGCGCTGACCGAACTCGAAAATCCGCCGGAGGACTATGTTGTCCATGGTCCCAACCACGTAACGGCGCTCCCCATGGAGGTTCCCGTTTCCTATCAGGAAATTGCCCACTGCCTTGAAAAATCTATCTCCAAGATTGAAACCGCGGTGCTCAACGCCCTGGAGCAGACTCCTCCCGAACTCTATGCCGACATCGTTAAGAACGGCATCTGGCTCGCCGGCGGCGGCGCCATGATCCGCGGCCTCGACAAACGCCTCACCGACAAAATCGGCATCCAGTTCCACGTTGCCGACGACCCGCTGCTCTCGGTTGCCCGCGGCACAGCCGTCGCACTGAAGAACGTCGACAAATTCTCCTTCCTCATCCGCTGATAAGTGCGAACCCTCGCCGACTTTTTCCTGCGCCATAGCGCATGGTTCATATTCCTGCTGCTGGCAGGGGTCAGCCTCGCGATGCTTCTGCGCGGCAACCCCTACCGGCAAGCCGTTTTTATGACCTCCGCCGGCCGGATGGCATCGTCGGTCTATTCAGCCACCAATTCGGTTACGGGCTACTTCTATCTGCGCTCGATCAACGACGATCTGCAGCAGCGCCTGGCCGATCTCGAACTGGAAAACATTACTCTGCGCCGCCGTCTGGAGCGCGTCGATGAGCAGATTTTTGCCGACTCCGTTCCGCCGGATTCAGCGCTGGCTCCCTATGAGTTCATTATTGCACGCGTAATCAATAACTCCATAACCAAGCCAAACAACTTCATAACCCTCAACCGCGGCTCGCTCGACGGCGTTGCACCCGAAATGGGCGTCGTTGACCAGAACGGCATTGTCGGCATAGTGAACGTTGTCGGCCCCCACACCTCGCGCATCCTTTCGATGCTCAACTCCGAATTCCGCCTCAGCTGCAAGGTCAAGGGCTCCGATGCCTTCGGCTCGCTGGTGTGGGACGGACGTTCGCCGCGCCAGGCCCTTTTGCAGGAGCTTCCGCGCCATGTTGAGTTCGTTATCGGCGACACCATCATCACCTCCGGCTACTCGGTCGTGTTCCCCGAGGGGATTCCCGTGGGCACCGTTGTTGAGCAGCTGCGCGATGCCGACGATAATTTCTACACCCTGCGCATTGAGCTGCTCACCGACTTTGCGCAGCTGTCAACAGTGCGCGTTATCCGCAACTTCCTCAAGGACGAAATCGAGGCCACCGAAACCGATGCCGTCAATACCTCCGGCAAGTTCTAAGGGTCAGAGCGAGGCGATATAGTCGGTCAGCGAGAGGGCTGGCGACAGATTGATTTTTTTGCGCAGGCGATAGCGCGCCATCTCAACCGATTTAAACGAAATGTTGATCAGCGGGGCGATTTCCTTGCTGGTCAATCCCATTTTTATGTAGCAGCAAAGGCGAATGTCGGCTTGCGAAAGCTGCGGGTGCAGCTCGTGAAGGCGCTTGGTGTAGCCGCCGTAAACAACGTCGAAGTTGCGGTTAAAGGTGCTCCAGTCATCGTCGTGGCTAATGTTCTGCTCAATGGCCGTTTGAATATGCGAGAGCTGTTTCTGCACTCCCGGTTCGAGCGATTTTTCGGCCTGTATGCGCGAAATTTTTGAGGCTATGTCGTGGAGTATTTCGTTTTTGCGAATCAGGTTCATGGTTGCGCTGCTGAGCTCGTCGCTTTTGTGTTTGATGTCGATTTCGAGCTGTTCGGACTTCAGGGTTGCGATTTCGTAGTCCTTTTGCAGGGCATCTTTTTCGGCCTGCTTGCGCATGGCGTCAATTTTCTTTTCGTTCTGGGTTTTGAGTCGTTGCTCGGCCTTGTGTTTCCAGCTCTTTATGCGGAAAATTCCGCCCGTAATGCCGGCAACGACCAGCAGCAGGTAAACTATTTTTGCGGCTGTCGAGCGATACCAGGGCGGTGTGATCCGGAAGCTGAACTCCGTTTGGTCTTCCCGGCCGGTTTGCAGGTTGCGCGTCAGCAGGTGGAGGGTGTAGGTTCCCTCGGGCAGGCGCGTGTACTCGCGCGACGATTCGGTCGAGGGGAGGCTCCAGCTGTTGTCGTAGCCCTCAAGATAGGAACTGTAGAGAATGCCGTTGCTGGTGCGGAAGTCGGGATACGCAAAGTCGAACCGCAGCGAATTCAGGCTATAGGGGAGCGTCAGCGCGGTTTCGCCGCCGGGGTCGGCCAACGTGGCGCGGTAGACCAGCGAGTCGCCGTTGGCATAGACGTAGCTTATAATCGGACGTGTTTCAACCTGCCCGTCCGATGCCAGGGCAAAGTTTATGTCCCAGAATCCGTTTTGATTGGCCATGAGCAGGTGGTCGTCGTCGAGCACGTTGATATGCTCGAAGCCGTTAACCAGTCCGTCGTTGATGGTTTTTGCCATGGCTATGCGGCGCACCGGTCCATTGCCGGGGCTGGCCATTTCTATGCCCGATTTGTCGATGAGAATAACCTTGTCGTCGTTGATATGTAGGGTCAGCGGATTGCGCCCGCTGAACATAGCCGACAGGTCGGGATTTGAAATGAATTCGCGCTGCGAGGGCGCCAGGGAGTAAAAGCCCGCATCGTTCACGACTATGGGGCGGCCGTTGTAGATGGCAACCGAATTATTGCGCGGAGTTGGCAGGCCGTCCTTTTCGGTGAAGAATCTGACCGAGTCGACCCGGCTGTTGTCGGCCGAGAGGTTGATGCGGTATATGCCCTTGAGCCAGTGGCTGATCCAGAGCGAGTTGTTGCTGTCGATGTCAAACCGCCCGCGAACCGGCGGATAATCTTCAGGAAGTTTGGTTGAGCTCCAGCGGCCATTGGTTTGGCTCAGCAGGTGGAAGCCGTCGTAGCACGAAGCTATGGCCATGGCCGTTGACCCTCGTAGCGGACGGATGCAATAAGTGCCTGAGAGTCCGTCGATTTTATGGAATCCGTTGCGGTCGTGAACATAGGCGCCCGCGTCGCAGCCAACAAAAAACGACGAGTCGGAAATCGGCGTTATGGCCCATACCTGGCCCTGCAGTTCGCGCCGCAGCGGAATGGGCGACGGCGTTACCGGAAACGGGTAGTCCGACGAAAACAGGCCCTGATTAGTGCCGAAATAGATTCTATTCCCCTCGAGCAGCGATGCATAGCCGGCGCCAACGTTGTTTGAAGTGCCGATAATGTTGGTTATCGGCGAGTTATAGATTGCGTAGTCCAGGCCGTTGTCTAGGCAGAGCCATATGTTGCCCGACCGGTCGAAGCCGGCGTTCAGAACCGTGTTGTTCTGCATTCCGCTCTCCTTGTTGATATATTTGGTCGAGGCGGTTTTGAAGTTCTTCACCACCGCGCCGCCGGTAACCGTGCCAAACAGGTAGTTGCTGCCGCTATTGGCCGCGCAAAACAGCTGATTATCTTTCAGAAACTCGTTGATGTCCGATTCCAGTGCCTCAACCGTTTCGCCGTCGCGGATATATAGGCCGTTGACCTCGGTTGCGATGAGCATCCGGCTGTCGAGCGGCAGAATGGCGCGGATTTTCTTGCCCGAAAGCAGCGGCGAGTCGGTTTCGGCAGTCAGTCCGCCCGGAGTCAGCAGGGCGATGTGGCCGTTTTCGGTGCCGATGTAGATGCGGCCGCCGATGTTGGCCGAAGTCGAAATGCGGTGTGGCGAGCTGATGGCGCGGGTTGCGGTGCCGTCGAAGCGGAGCATTATGTTGTCGCACTGAAACCAGATGGCATCATCCTGGCGGAGCACGTTCCAAACCTCGGTGAAGGTGGTTGCGGCGCGGTTTTCGAGCGTTTCGAGCAGCGAAACGTAGGTCATCAGCCCATTGGCCGGATTGGCCGCGAAATAGCCGAACTCCTCCGTTCCGCCGCAGTATATGCGGCCGGTCGAAGCATCGTAGAGCAGAGAGCGAACGGTCGTTTGGTTCGGAAGCGGGTATTTTTGCCAGCGCTCGCCGTCGCAGGTAATCATGCCGTCGCGGTTGCCGATGAACAGGCGCCCTATGGAGTCGGTGGCAACGGCCCAGTTCTGCGGGCCGCCGGAGTAGGCGTTGCGCGCGAAGTTGCGCACCTGCACGAACCCCGACGCCAGGCAGCTCGCCGGCAGCGAGGCGCAGGCGAGCAGCAAAATGAGGCATATTTTGGTGAGTCGGCCCATGGTTTCAGATTTTCGGCATAAATTCTACGCAAAGGTGCGAAAAATTTCAATGTAGGGGTACAAAGTAGAATATGTTATATAACATAATTTTTATAACAGTCTGTTTAACAGTCTGATACAAACCGCGGTTGTGGCGTTGTAGGGGTAAGTTTTCGCCGATGTAGAGTCTATGTAGGGGCGAATTATTTGCATATTAACTTGCAGCGTTATAATTTTGCGGCACCAATTTGAAATAATTAACCCATTCATTATCCATGAATAAAGCAATAATCACACTTTTGTTTGCCTTGATGGGGCTGGGCGCTTGGGCTCAGTCGCTGACGATAAAAGGCACGGTCACCTCGGCCGACGACGGTGAGCCGCTGGCCGGCGCAACCGTTAAGGTCAAGGGAAAAGCCATTATGACCGCCGCCGATATCGACGGCCGCTATACTATAACGGTGTCTGCCAAGGAGGCTGTTCTCGAATTCAGCTACGTAGGCTATACCGCCGCCGAACGCAAGGTCAGCAGCTCGGGCGTGGTCAACGTTGCCATGACTCCCGATGCCGGTATGCTCGACGAAGTGGTCGTTATCGGCTATGGTGCCGTTAAGAAAAGCGACCTGACCGGCTCGGTTTCGAGCGTCAACGCCGATAAACTCACAAAAACACCCGCCGCTTCGCTCTCCAATGCCCTTCAGGGTCAGGTTGCGGGCGTGACGGTCAATTCGCTCACGGGTCGTCCCGGCGCGGGCGCCGAGGTGCGCATCCGCGGCGTGGGAACGGTCAATGGCGCATCGCCCATCTATGTTGTCGACGGAGTGATTGCCGACGATATCGACTTCCTCTCGCCCAACGATATCGAACACATCGAAGTGCTCAAGGATGCCTCGGCCACCGCTATCTATGGCGCGCGCGGCGCCAACGGCGTTATCATCGTAACCACCAAGTCGGGCGGTTTCTCAACTCCGACCCATATCAGCTTCAACGGCTACATCGGTGTTCAGCAGCGCTGGAAAAAGCTCGACGTTATGAACGCCAAGCAGTATGCCGACGCTTATCTGGCAATCAACGGCAACGCCTCAATGAAGAAATACTACGACAAGGAAGGCCTGAACGGTCTGCTCTATATGTATCAGGGACTGCGCAGCTCCGAATTCCACCCCATGCCCAAGATTTCCAGCCGGCCCGACGGTTTCGACTATAGCGAGGTCGACACCGACTGGCAGGACGAAGTTTTCCGCGACGGCCTGATTCAGAACTACCACCTTTCGATCGACGGCGGTTCCGACAAAGTGAGCTACTCGATGTCGGGCAGCTGGTTCGGCCAGGAAGGCATTATTATCGGTTCGGACTACACTCGCTTCACCGGCCGCATCAACACCACGTTCAAGGCATTTCCCTGGCTCAAGGTCGGCGAGAACATCTCGTTTATGTCGTCGGTGGCCAAAAACGCCTATGAAAGCGGCGACAACTCCATCAGCGCCGGCGCCAGCATCATCTCCGCAGCCTTTGCAATGGCTCCCTGGGACCCCGTTCGCTACCCCGAAGGCACCTTTAATTCCAAGGGCAAACCGCTGGCCGGAGGTCTCTCGGCCGGTTCGATGTTCAAGAACGTGACCAACCCCTTCTCGATGGTGGAATACTCGCATCCGAAGGTCAACAGCGACCGCCTGGTGGGCAACGTGTTCCTCGAACTGCTGCCGGTGCGCCACCTGACCTTCCGGAGCACCTACAGTTTCGACTACCGTCTGACCCGCGACCGCAGCTTCGGCGACTCCTATGTTGTTTCGGCCTACGATAAGCGCGCCGACAACTTCCTGGCCTCGTCGATGGCCCGCTCCTACTACTGGAACAACGACAATATTCTGACCTACGACAACAAGTTCGGCAAACACAGCCTCACCGCAATGGCCGGCTTCACCGTTGAGGAATATAACTACTATTCAATCGGCGGCTCCGGCTCGACGATTCTCAACCCGGTTGAACGCAACTGGTATCTTTCGCAGGTTACCGACAACTTCAGCCGTCCCGGCGACGGAGTTGCCCGCAACCGCCGCCAGTCGTGGCTCGGCCGCGTGAACTATGCGTTCGACAACCGCTACCTGCTGACGGTTAACTTCCGTGCCGACGGCTCAAGCAAATTCTCCGAGAACCGCTGGGGCTACTTCCCCTCGTTCGCCCTGGCCTGGAAAATGAACAACGAAGCCTGGCTGCGCAACGTAACCGCCCTCAACGACCTCAAGCTGCGCTTCGGCTGGGGCAAGGTCGGCAACGACAACATCGGCAACGATGCCTTTTTGCTGAAAATGTTCAGCACCGGCCCGACCTTTGTTGACTACGTTCTCGGCGCCGACCAGCAGCTGGCCAACGGCGCGGCGGTGCTCACCTGGATTAACCAGGGTGGCCACTGGGAAAACACCGAGCAGTGGAGCGCCGGCGTTGACTTCCGCTTCTGGAACGGCCTGCTCTCCGGCTCAATCGACGGCTTTATACGCGACACCAACGATATGCTCATGTCGGTCAACGCTCCCGCTCAGGTGGGCAACCGCTATGCCGGCACCGCCAACGTTGGCAAGGTGCGCAACAAAGGCATCGAAATCCAGCTCGACCACACCAAGCAGGTGACCAAGGATTTCCACTACTCCATAGGCGGCAACGTTTCGTTTATCCACAACGAACTGACGGCGCTCAACGGCGGCTCGCCCATCTACACCAACTACCCGAACGTTCAGGTGGTTGACCAGGGTTTCCCGCTCTATTACTACTGGGGTTACCAGTATGAAGGAGTTTACCGCTCCGACGAAGAAGTGCTGGCCTATCTCCACGGCTACGACGCCAAGAGCTCACCCTTCCACGCCGGCGACGCCAAATATCGCGACAACAACGGCGACGGCGTTATCGACGACAACGACCGCGTTCAGCTCGGCTCCTCGATTCCCAAAGTCAACTACGGCATCAACCTCGGCGCCTGGTATAAGGGCTTCGACCTGCAGCTGTTCTTCCAGGGCACTGCCGGCTCCAAAATCTACAACCAGATGCGCGAACGCCTTGAAAGCGACGGCTCAAACAGCATTCTCTCGCCCGTTATGGCCGATGCCTGGACGCCCGACAATCCCGAAGGCTCGATTCCCAATCCGCGCAGCTCGGTTAACTTCTATGCCTCTGACCGTTTCCTGGAAAAGGGCGACTATTTCCGCCTGAAAAACGTTCAGCTCGGCTACTCGCTGCCCAAAAAACTGTTTGGCAAGAGCGGATTCAACAGCTGCCGCTTCTACGTTCAGTGTTCCAACGTGTTCACCGCCACTAAATATTCCGGCTTCGACCCCGAAGTCAGCAGCGGTGTTGACTACGGCAACTATCCGCAGAGCCGCACATTCCTTTTCGGTGTTAACATAACCTACTAATCAGCCAATCGAAAAATATGAAAATCTCCAATATATTCAAACTTTGCGCTCCGGCAGCCCTGATGCTGACCGCCTGCAACGGCTGGCTCTCCGAGCCGACTCCGGGCGTTACCGGGCTGGATGAATATTTTACCGGCGGAGCTGCCTGCGAGCAGGTGGTTAACGGTTGCTATTCTCCTCTGGCCTGGGAGTTCAACAAAACCTACTTCAGCGAATGGTTTATCGGCGACATCGCCTCCGACGATGCCCTCAAAGGCGGCCAGAACAAGGCTGACGGCGCCGATGCCTACGACATCGATAACTTCAAGACCAACGCCAACAACAAGATTCTGCTCGACTACTATCGCGCCAAATACATGGGCATCAGCCGCTGCAACCTGGCGATTCAGGAAATAGCCAAATATGAGCCCGACACCACCCTGACCGTCGAGCAGAAAGACCGCATGGTCGGCGAAGCCCGTTTTCTGCGCGGATTCTACTATTTCCAGCTCGTAAGGGTGTTTGGCGGAGTGCCGCTGACTCTCGACGTGCTCGACTCCGACGAAAAGTGGCGCGGACCGCGCGCATCGGTGGCTGAAATCTACGAAACCATCGTTGCCGACCTCGAGGCTGCCGAAAAACTTCTCTGGCCCAAGAGCCAGTATGCGCCCGAAGATCTGGGCCGCGCAACCCGCGGCGCCGCCCGCGCAATGCTATGCAAGGTCAACCTCTATCGCAAGAACTACGACGAAGCCTACCGCTGGGGCAAAAAGTTCGTTGACGAAGAATATAACGCCGGCGAATACTCGCTGTTTGCCGACTATGCGCAGAACTTTACCCTCAGTGGCGAAAACGGCTGCGAGAGCGTTTTCGAAGTCCAGTATATGGCCGATCCGACCAGCGACTACGGCGAAGGCTTCGGCTTTACGCGCGGCACCTTCGGCGCCATTCTGACCCGCCCGCGACTCGACAGCATGGGCTCTAACCGCGGCTGGGGCTGGAATCACCCCACCCGCAACCTCTTCAACGAGTTCGAACAGGGCGACCCGCGCCTGGCGCTGACAATCGGTGTGCCCTCCGACTCCGAGGCCGACAACGTTGAGGTCAACTATCTCGGCTCGCCCTACTATAATATGAAAACCGGCTTTGCCGAGGGCAACTCCTTCCCCGCGCTCGACCACGACAGCCGCGGCCCGCTGAACTACCGCCTGGTGCGCGCCTCCGACGTTTTGCTGCTCTTTGCCGAAGCCGCCCTTGAGAGCGGCAAGAGCGTGGCTGAGGCCAAATGGGCGCTCGAGCAGGTCCGCAACCGCGCCCGCCTGATGTCGGCAACTCCGGTTCTGCCCGAATTCCCCAACTATCTGGGCTATGCCGACAACACCGAATCGCTGCGCAAGGCAATTCGCCACGAACGCCGAGTTGAGTTGGGCATGGAGGGCCACCGCTGGTTCGACCTGGTTCGCTGGGGCATTGCCGCCGAGGTTATGGACAAAGACTCCGGCAGCTACGGCAAAAACGAATCGGCCGAAGCACGCGCCGAAATGGCTTCGTTCATCAAGGGCAAGCATGAGCTCTTCCCGATTCCGTCGGAGGAAATCGCGCTGAACCCCATGGACCAGAATCCCGGATATTGATAACAATTACTTTAAATTTATAACCCTTTAGTTAAGTCATTATGAAAAAATTTACTCTCATCGCTGCAGCCGCCTGCATGGCAATGGCCGCAAACGCTCAGTACACCTGCGAAGCCGGTGCTGAAAACGCTCTGAAAACCAAGCCCACCAACGTGGACTACATCATCCTGTCGGAAGAAGCCATCGCTTCATTCAAGGCCGAAGGCGCCAAGATGCAATATGTTGGTCCGAGCCCCGACGAAGGCCGTAACCTTTGGTATTGGAACGGCTTCAATGCCGGCAGCGACGCTTATCCCCGCGTTGATTTCGACAACGGCGGCTACACTTCGGTTGAAGTTAACGGCCAGGACGGCTGGTCGGGCGCAGGCTTCGCCATCAACGGCCCTCTGTCGGCCGACAAAGGTCCTGGCGTTAATCTGAGCCACTTCAACGACAACACCGTTTTCCACATGGCCTATTTCTCGCCGACCAACAATGCTCCCGCCTCGATTGCAATTATCTTGCTCGACGACGCCGCCAACGGTTCTCAGCCTGCCAAGTTCGCTCTGGGCGATGCTTTCAACGACAACGGCGCAATCTTCCCCGCTATCGCTCCCAAAGCCGGCGATGACTGGCAGGGTATGGAAATCACCCTCGGCCAGCTCAAAAAAATCTGGCCCACTTTCGACCTTGCCAACAAAGAAGCCTGGGGCGGCAACATCATGTCGTTCCTCGGCGGTGCAGTTGCCGGTCAGACCTTTGCTTTCGATGCCGTTTACTTCTATAACCCCGCCGGCGAAGGCAGCATCAACGAAGTAGGCGCCGACTCCAACGTTGAATTCATCGTTACCCCCAACACCGTCAACGTTGCCGGTGCCAACGGCATTGTTCTCTACAATATTTCAGGTGCAGTAGTTAAGAGCACTAACGGAACCACCCTGGGCATCAACGGTCTGCCCGCCGGCGTATATGTTGCCAAAGCTGCCGGCAAGACCTGTAAGGTGGTTGTTAAATGATTGATTGAAAATTGATATTAGATTGGTAATTTATCTTATTTGACCGCTGAGCGGGAACGGGAGGGAAAATGCCCTCCCTCCCGGTTCCCGCTCTTTCCCCGACAAGCAGAAAAGAAATGAAGAAACTTGTTATCGCACTGAGTTTAATCGCCGCCGTTTCCAGCCCGGCATCGCTAAGCGCCCAATCGGCAGCCTCCGCCACCGAAGGGTTCACCCTGGTCTGGCAAGACCTTTTCGACGGCGACGCCCTGAACCGCAACCGTTGGAACATTGAGGTCAATGGAGCCGGTGGCGGTAACAACGAGCTTCAATACTACACCGACCGCCCCGAAAACGTTTGCGTTGAAAACGGCTGTTTGGTGCTCACCGCGCGCCGCGAACAGTATCTGGGCAAGAACTTTACCAGCGGACGCGTCAACTCCAAAAACCTGATTGCCTTTACCCACGGCATGCTCGAAGCCTCCATTAAGCTGCCCAAAACCGCCAACGGCCTCTGGCCGGCATTCTGGATGATGGGCAATGACTTCGATCAGGTAGGCTGGCCCCGTTGCGGCGAAACCGACATCGTTGAAATGGGCAACGCCGATGGCATCAAGGCCGGCTCGCAGGAACGCTTTTTCAATGGCGCATGCCATTGGGGCCAAGGCTGGCCCGCCGCTTCCTATGCCAAATCGAGCAGCCACCTCTACAGCCTGCAGGACGGCGAGTTTCATCTCTTCACGGTCGTTTGGGACGAAAATCGCGTGCTGATGTATGTTGACCGCGACAAATATCCCAAATATAACCCCTACTATAAGCTCGATTTTCCGCAAACCGAGCCCGACAACGAATGGTCGCCCGGCAATTATTTCCACAAGGATAACTTCATTCTGTTCAACCTGGCAGTCGGCGGCGACTTCACCGGCATTCATCAGGCCGACAACATCACCGCCCTCAACGAGGCCAACGGCAACAGCTCGGCAATGTATGTTGACTACGTTAAAATCTACCAGAAAGGCGCCCCGTCGGAACACACTGACTTCCACGACGCCGGCGACCCGCTCGACTCAGGCGGCATTCAATCGGCCGAACTGACCGACGACGGCGAAATCCACGAAATTATTTTCGACGGCGACCTGCTGACCTCAACCGATCCTCAACTCTCTCTTTTCACGGCGGCCGGACGGTGTGTGGCCAAGTCCGCATCCGGCCAAATCTCAACCAAGGGAATGACCCCCGGAATTTATGTGGCCTCGAATCGGCATTGCTCCCGCAAAGTGCTGATTAAACTTTAAGCAGCAATAACTTAGGCATTTTTGTCGGATACGCGCCCAGGCGTGCATCTTGCGGATGCTATATCATAAAATAATAAACCAGCAACATAAATATGAATAGTAAAAAACGTCTGTTTTCGGCTCTTTTGTCGGCCTGCTGCCTCGCTTCGGCGGCGTCGGCAGCCGCGCTGAGCGAAGCCGAAATCAACAGCCGCGTCAGCGACCTTCTGGGCCGCATGACCCTCGAAGAAAAAATCGGCCAGCTCAACCAGCTGTCGGGCTACGGCTATGCCCCGGAAATGGTTAACCGTATCCGCACCGGCGCCGTGGGCTCCATTCTCAACGAAGTTGACCCGGAGGTGGTCAATAAACTTCAGCGCGAGGCCGTTGAAAATACCCGCCTGGGCATACCCCTGATTTTTGCGCGCGACGTTATTCATGGCTTCAAAACCATTTTCCCGATTCCGCTGGGCCAGGCCGCTTCGTGGAACCCGGATTTGGTTGAACAGGGCGCGCGCATAGCCGCCGACGAGGCCGGTTCGGTTGGCATCCGCTGGACTTTTTCGCCCATGGTCGACATTGCCCGCGATGCGCGCTGGGGCCGCGTTGCCGAAAGTTTCGGCGAGGACCCTGTGCTGTCGTCGGTGCTGGGTGTTGCAATGGTCAGGGGCTATCAGGGCAACGACCTGACTCAGCCGAACACCATGGCCGCCTGCGCCAAGCATTTTGCCGGCTATGGAGCAGCCGAAGCGGGCAAGGACTATAACACCACCTGGATTCCCGAGGAGCTGCTGCGCGACGTTTATCTGCGTCCGTTTAAGGCGCTGTCCGATGCCGGTTCGGCAACGTTTATGTGCTCGTTTAACGACATCAACGGCGTGCCCTCGTCGGGCAACCGCAAGCTGCTGCAGTCGATTCTGCGCGACGAGTGGGGCTACGACGGCCTGATGGTCAGCGACTGGGGCTCCATTCAGCAAATGATTCCCCACGGCTACAGCGAAGACCTGCGCCATGCCGCCGCCCAGGCCGTTAATGCCGGCGTTGACATTGACATGGAGAGCTACGCCTACACCCGCCACCTGCTCGACCTGGTCGAAAAAGGCGAAGTCAGCGAGGCTCGCGTTGATTCGCTGGTGCGCAACGTTCTGAATCTCAAATATCGCCTGGGTTTGTTCGATAACCCTTATGTCGACCTGGCCATCGCCAAGCGCTTCTATGCGCCGGAGTCGCTCAATGCCGCCCGCCGCGCCGTTGAGGAGAGCGCCATTCTTCTGAAAAATTCAGGTACACTTCCTTTAAATAAATCCAAGGTAAAAAAGATTGCAGTTATCGGGCCTATGGCCGACGCGCAGCACGACCAGGCGGGCACATGGGTGTTCGACCTCGAAAAAGAGCGTTCGGTCACTCCTCTGACCGCCCTGCAGCAGATGTATGGCAAGGAGAACATCATTTATGTGCCCGCAATGGAGCATACGCGCGATTTAAGCACCGAGGGCTTCGCCGATGCCGTGAAGGCAGCCGGCAAGGCCGACGTTGTTCTGTTCTTTGCAGGAGAGGAAGCGGTTCTCTCCGGGGAGGCTCACTGTCGTGCTGACCTCTCGCTGCCCGGCGCCCAGAGCGAGCTGCTCGACCGCCTCAAAGCCACCGGCAAACCCGTTGTGCTCATTGTTCAGGCCGGCCGCCAGCTGGCGCTGATGCACGAAAGCGAAGTGGCCGACGCGGTTGTTTACTGTTTCCACGGCGGAACCATGACCGGCCCCGGCCTGGCCAACCTGCTGGCCGGCAACGTCAACTTTTCGGGCCGCTGCCCGGTTTCCTTCCCCCGCATGTCGGGCCAGGAACCGCTCTACTATAACCGCAAGAACACCGGCCGTCCGGCCGAGGGCATGACCCTGATCAACGATATTCCGCTCGAGGCGGGCCAGACCTCAACCGGCTGCACGAGCTACTATCTCGACGCCGGCGACGGCGCCCTGTTCCCCTTTGGCTACGGCCTGAGCTACACCACTTTCGACTATTCCGCACCCACGCTGTCGGCCACCGAAATCGCCCCCGACGGCTCGCTGACGGTCCGGTGCGCCGTTACCAACACCGGCAGCGTTGCCGGCTCAGAAGTTGTTCAGCTCTATATCCGCGACCACGTTGCCTCGCTGGTGCGCCCCGTGCGCGAGCTGCGCGGCTTTGAAAAAATCACTCTCCGGCCCGGCGAGACCCGCATCGTTGAGTTCACGCTCAATCCTTCGGACCTGGCTTTCCACATCAATGGCCCGCAAACCGCCGTTGAGCCCGGCGAGTTCAGCGTCTGGGTGGCTCCGAATGCCAACGCCGGCATCCCCGCCAAGTTCCGAGTTGTCAAACCTGCCGAAATTGCCTCACGTTAAGCTATGAAACAACGGTTAATCATCGCAGCGGCCCTGCTGGCCCTCTGCTCCCTGCCGCTGGCGGCCAAGGCCCCCAAGCGCGGCATCAGCGAAAACGAAATCCGCTTTAAGGCCGAGCTGGCCCTGCTTTCGAAGCACACCACCTGGTTCTATAACTGGGGCAATGACTTCGGCAATTCATATCTGGGCTACGACCCGGGCATGGAGTTCGTTCCGATGTGTTGGAGCGGCGCCTACAGTGAGGAGAAAATCCGCAACTATGCCAAATCGCACCCCGAAACCAAATATCTGCTCGGCTTCAACGAACCGAACTTCGACAACCAGGCCCACATGACTCCGGCTGAAGCAGCCGCGGCATGGCCGCGCGTCAAGGCGCTGGCCGACGAGCTGGGCCTCAAGCTCGTTGCTCCGGCAATGAACTATTCGCCCAATCCGCCCTACCAGAGCCCTACAAAGTGGTTCGACGAGTTCGTGGCGCTGGTCGGCAACGATGCGTTCGACTATCTGGCCGTTCACTCCTATGGCGGCTACGGCAACATCGTTGAACTGGCAACCACCTTCCATGAACGCTATGGCAAAGACGTTTGGGTCACTGAGTTCTGCCTCTGGCCCGACGAGGGGAATCCCAACATCTACGTTTCGCCCGAAACGCAGATTTCGTCGATGATTCAAACTGTTGAATGGCTCGAAAAAACGCCGTGGATTTTCCGCTACGCGTGGTTCAAGGCCATTGGCAACAGCGACGCCGCCAAGGGCCCCAACTTCGGCCTTGTTGCTCCGGGCAGCAAGGAAAACGAGCGCACTCTTTCGGAGCAGGGCAAGGTTTACTATAACCTGCCGGTGTTTGACCCCGAACTGTTTCATGGCGTCAACGCCTTTGTTCCCACTCAGGAGTTCAGCGCCCAGAACGGCATTCTGCTCGGCAGCAACACCGACTCCAAAATCGATGCCGAAATCGAAATTACCCGCTTCAATGCCGGGGCGTGGGTCGACTATCAGTTCAATGTGCCGGCCGACGGCGACTATGTGCTGACCCTGCGCGTTGCCGGCCAGGGCGAGCCGGTTCGTTTCGACCCCTATATTGCAATCTACTCGGTTGATGCCGACGGGCAGCAGGGCGAGGTGCTTTCGCCCGCGCGCCAGTTCGCCCTGTCGGGCAGCGACGACATCTATGCCGAAGAGAACTTTACGATATCGCTCAAAAGCGGCAAGCAGACCATCCGCATTGCCGACGGCGCCCCCTATAGCCCCAGCGGCATACGCATTTCGGCGCTCCGCCTGGCCGATGCCGCCTCAATCAGCAACATAACGGTCGACGGCGTAGAGTCCGGTTCGGCGGTCTATAATCTGCAGGGCCGGCGCGTTTCGGCCTCCGACGCACTTCCGCGCGGAGTCTACATTGTTGGTCCGCAAAAAATATTCATCAAGTAATCATTGACCCTTTATTCTTTATAAATCATGATCAAATCATCACTCAAGGTCGCTATGCTGGCCGCCGTTTCAGCGCTTTCGGCATTCCCGACCGTTGCTCAGGATAATATTCTGGCCAACAAACCTATCTACACACTCGGCGAGGCCAAAACCTGGAGCGGAGGCGACGCCTCTTATACCTTCAAGGTCGAGGACCTTGAAAAACTCGTTGCCGTTCCGACCAACACCGCCAACGTTTACCTCTATCCCGAAAATGGCGCAATCAACACCGAAGAGAGCCGCGCCTTGGGTATTCAGGGTTTCTATATCGACATGGAAACTTCTCAGTCAGTAGCGGTTATCACCACCACCTGGGAGGGCGCCGCCGCCAATGCGGTCGACATTTATCTGACCGACGAGGTTCCCACACTCGACATCCTCAACTCGCCGGCCACCTTCTCGGCCAGCGGTCTGGGCCAGTACACCGAAAAGACCTTTATGCTCCCCGAGGGCGTTAAGGGCCGCTATCTGGTTTTCCAGCCCACCGATGCAACCAACTGGGGCTGGGGCGTTAAGATGCGCTCTATCGCAGCCAGCGCTCCGTCGGAATCGGTGCTGACCACTTTCTCCGTGAGCCCGTCGTTCATCGCCAAGGGCACGACCGCAGCCGTTACCTACACCATCAAGAACCAGTTCGGCCTCGACATGACCGCCGACATCACGGTTGAGGGCGGCTCGCTCGACGGCAATATGCTGACCATCGACGGCGACTATGCCACCTTTACCGCTTCGGCCGGCGGAGTTGAAATGCAGAGCATTGTCTATGCCGTTGATGCTCCCGCAATCCCTGCGGCCGCTTCTCTGCTGGCTCCGGTCTACACCAACTATCCCGCGGGCTACACGTTCAACGATATTGACTTCAACGGTCTGGCCGGATTCATCACCGCCTATAACGGCGGCGCCAAGGAATTGGGCCGCCTGCGCTGGAACAACGGCGAAATTGCCGCCGCTTTCGGCGATGCGCGCTGCGTTTTCTTCTACAACCAGTCGCCTCTGGTAATGGGCGGTTGGGACGTCGACATCAACCCCACTGAAAAGGGCTACGGCATTCTGCATCTCGACATTTTCGCCACCCGCAACATGACCGGCAACGTTGTTTTCGAACGGACCGCCGCCATTGGCGATAACCACGAAATCACTCTCGCCGCAGGCCAATGGAACAGCATTGATATTCCCCTGACCGGCGAAACGGTTCTCCACACCATGTCGGTTCGCTTTGACCAGGAAAATGCCGGCGATATTATTCTCAGCAATATTTATTTCGCTCCCACCGTTGCCGACGGCGACGATGAGGCTCCCGTGCTGGGCAACGTTGCAGTCGAGGCGCTGGCCATGGGCGCAACCCTGACCATGTCGGCCACCGACAACAGCAGCAACCTCGTTTACTACACTATTAAGGTGGGCGACAACAGCTATATCTGCAACGGCAAGTCGGGCGAGGAAGTGACCTACACCATTGCCGGTCTGACTCCCGAAACCGACTATGTTGCCTACGTAACCGTTAGCGACGGCGTTAACGTTTCGGAACCCACCGAGGTTTCGTTCCGCACCGCAAGCCTGCCCCTGGCGGCTGACCCGACTCTGCCCGAATCGTGGGTAGTTGCAGTGTTCAGCGAACATTATGGCGTTTCGGCGCTCCCCACTTTCGACAACTGGGGCTCGGCCGCCTATGCGGCTCCGCTGACCGTTGGCAACAAAACCGTTCTGTCGGTCAACAACTATCAGGGCCAGTGGGGCGGCATTGTGAACTTCGGCGTTAATGCAGCCGGCGAGAAGATGAAGTCGCTGCATATCGACGTGCTCGGTTCGTCGGTCGACGGCGAGCTGACCATCTACCCCGTATGGACCGACGAGGCCGGCATCAGCGTTCAGGCCGAGGGCGTTCATATTCCCACCCCCATCAAGGCCAACGAATGGAACTCGCTCGATTTTGACCTCGAAAAGGACTTTGGCTACACTTCCGGCACTATCTTCCAGCTGGCGTTTACGAACTCCACTGTTCCGAACTTTGGCGTTGACAACTTCTATTTCTACGCCGACAGCGACCCCACCGGCATTATCGACGCGAAAGTCAATCGCGCAACCGAGCCTGCCGGAGTTTATGACCTCCAGGGCCGCTTCGTAGGCAAAACCGCCGCAAACCTGCCCGCCGGCCTCTATATTATCGGTGGCCGCAAGGTGCTGGTAAAATAACCTGAACTGAAATTTGCAATTTAGGCCCCGACTCATAATTTAGCAGCTTGCTGAGGGTCGCAGCCTTGGAGC
>CAZDVP010000024.1:0-18426 GCA_964508865.1 uncultured Bacteroides sp.
GAGGCGGGTTCGATTTCGTTGAACAAGACGGAGGCGAAGCTGAAGGCTACGGAGACGGTGCAGCTTGTGGCTACGGTTCTGCCGGAAACGACTACGGACAAGTCGGTTGCCTGGTCGACTTCGAACCCGGCGGTTGCCACGGTGAGCGTGAACGGCCTGGTGACGGCCCTGGCCGCCGGCGAGGCCACGGTTACGGCAACTACGACCAACGGGCTGACGGCAACCTGCCGCATAACGGTTATTGCGCGCGAAACGCCGCAGATTTCGGTTAAGCGCAGCGATGAGTTAGTGGTTCTGATCGACGGCGAGCGCACAACGCTTTGGGTTGAGCCGACGGGCGGCAACGCTAACGGCTGGAGCTACAAGTGGACCCTGGGCGGCTCGGCAGTGGGCACATCGAGGGAGCTAACGGTTACGGGCCACAGCAACGGCGCGGACGCATCGAGCGTGGACTACGCGGTTAACGTTAGCAACACAATGGATGGCGCTGTTATCTACGACGAAACATTCCTGTTCACCGTTGAGACCTATCCGAAGCCGGCCAACACGACGGCTACCTCGGTTTCGGCCACGAAGATTCGCCAGGGCAACACGCTGACGCTGAGCGCCGACGAGCCGGAAGGCGGCTACAGTGACTGGCGCTATGAGTGGAGCCTGAACGGCCGCGAGCTGTCGGCCGACCTGACCTGCGTAACGGTGGTTGAAATGGCTCCGGGCAAGGAGCAGGCCACCGAGGAGCAGCGCTTTGACTTCCGGGCCACTAACTTCGGCCCCGACGGAGCGCAGTGGGGCTCGATAGCCGAAAAGGCCGAGGCAGTTAAGGTTTACCGCCGGCCTCAGACCCCGGCAGAACTGCTGCGCAAGGGCAACGGCACGACGCACACGCTGGTGATTATGGCCGGCATGAGCGACAGCGAGATCAGCCGCCTGGGCTATGAGTTCGTTTATGGCTACACCGACGCCGACGGCCGCGACCACGAGGTTGCGCAAACGGCGCTGCGCTATTGCCAGATGGATAGCCGCGTGTTCAACGACCCGACGTGTGAGAAATGGTGTTACGCCCTTTGGCGCTACGCCGACGGCAGCACGGTCAGCAGCGGCCGCCGCTATCTCGACGGCACGGCCGACGAGAGCTTCGACGCATCGGACTTCAGCAACTCGCGCCAGGCCGGCCTGAACGACGTTGAAGCCGGAACAATCAGAATCGAGCAGCTGAGAGAATCGGTTGTCGTCACCGCTGAGGCCACAAGCGCCACCCGCATTGAGCTCTATAGCCTGAGCGGCCACCTGGTTCTGCGCCGCGAAATCGAGGGCTCGACCTATGGCCGCGTAAGCATCAGCGCCAACGACGTTGCGCCGGGCCTCTATCTGCTCAAAGTTGGCAACCAACAGGAACAAACCGTTAAGAAAATCGCAATCAAATAATGAACAAGTATATTTTTGCAGGCATGAGCCTGCTGGCCGCGCTGACCATGTCGGCCCAGGCCAAGGAGGAGCGAATGTTTATCAGAGTGCATGGCGACGTGAGCCTGACCAAGGCCATAGTCACCTCGTCGAGCGCCGACTGCGTGAGCAACCGCAAAACGCAGTGTAACGACTACGGCGTTGATTTCGCCTATATGTTTTACCGCCAGGACAACTGGCGCCTGTCGGTCGGCACCGGGGTGAGCATCACCCCGAGCCACCAGACTCTGGCGCTGGCTCCCACCGAGTCGAACTACGACGCGCCGGCGTCGGCCGACATGGACGGCAACACCTATGTGCGCTACGTCACTACGTCGGAAATCAGCCAGAAGGTTTCGTCGCTCCACGTTGGAGTGCCGCTGTTTCTCGACGTTGACCTGCGGGCCCACCGGCTGGTGAGCGTCTACGGCCAGATCGGCTTCCGCGCCATGTTCAAGGCCCACTCGGCCATTAACGCCATCGAGGGCACCACGAGCGCCTATGGCATGTATCCGCAATATGACAACCTCATCATCGACCAACCGATTATGAACGCCTTTGGCGAAACGCGGCTGAGCGGCGACATGGCCCTGCCCATAGAGCCGAAAGCGTTCGTGCCCGAAATGCTGCTGGGCCTGGGCGTGAGGGTTAACATCTACAAGCCGCTCTGGCTCGACCTGGGGCTGAACTACCGCTACAGCGGCAACTTCGTCAAGGGCCAGCGCAAGGCCTACCCCGACGGCAAGGTTACGGACGCCGTTGCGCCGGTGACATACACCGTTGCCGACGGCCTGCGGGTCAACCCGCCGACCCACTACCTGATCGGCAACTTCCGCAACACGATTCTGCTTTCGGCAGGCCTGATGCTGAAATTCTGAAACAAACGCAAAGAAAGCCAAAGCGGCCGCTCCTCTCGGGGCGGCCGCTTTTTAGCTTAGATTAAGTAATACTCAAAAATTGAGGAGAAAGAGAGAATGAGTATCAGTTGGTCAGGTCAATGGCGAAGAAGGCTTTCTTGCCGGTTGGATATAGGCCGGTGATGAAGAGAACCTTATTGTCGTCGGAGCCTGCCATTACGGTTTCATAGAGTTTTTCGAGCGCTTCGACCGAGGAGATGCGAACGCCGTTGACTTCGAGAATAATGAAGTCTTTGGGCACACCGGCCTGGCGGAACTTGCCGTCGGTCAGGGCGCTGACGCGGATTGCGGCCTTGAGGCCGAGGCGGCTGAGGTCGTCGGCCGAAACCGGGGCGAAGGTGCAGCCGAGCTCGGTGAAGTCGCCGCGCTGGGTGGTTGCGGTGGTGCCGGCGGGGTTGCGCAGGGTTGCCGAAGCGGTGTGGGGTTTGCCGTCGCGCAGGTAGGAGAGTTTAACAACGTCGCCGGGGCGCAGGCGGGCCATATGTTCCTGGAACTGGGCGGAGGTGTGGACCGGCGTATCGTCGGCGGCCACGATGATGTCGCCCTCCTTGAGGCCGGCCTCGAAGGCTGCGGAGCGCTCGATAACTTCGCCGACGTAGATGCCGTCGTTAACGCCGGTGATGCCTTTTTCCTTGGCCAGCTCGGGGGTGAGCTCGCCGAAGCGGATGCCGAGCACCGCGCGCTGCACTGTGCCATACTCGCGCAGGTCGCCGATAATCTTGGTTACGATGCTCGAAGGAATGGCAAAGGAGTAGCCGGCGTAGTTGCCGGTCTGGGAGTAGATGGCGGCGTTGATGCCAACGAGCTCGCCGCGGGTGTTGACCAGGGCGCCTCCGGAATTGCCGGCGTTGACAGCGGCGTCGGTCTGGATGTAGCTGTCGATATTCATTGCTCCGCGCGACGACGAGCCGATTCCGCGCGCCTTGGCCGACACGATGCCGGCGGTTACGGTGGAGGTCAGGCCGAAGGGATTGCCTACGGCGATGACCCATTCGCCAACCTTCAGGGCGTCGGAGTCGCCCATGGGAATCACGGGCAGGTCGGTGGCCTCGATTTTCAGCAGGGCCAGGTCGGTGGCCTCGTCGGAGCCAACGACTGTGGCATCGTAGGTCGAATTGTCGTTGAGGGTCACCTGCAGGCGTTCGGCGCCTTGAATAACATGGTTATTCGTTGCGATATAGCCGTCGGAGGTCAGGATTACGCCCGAGCCAAGGCCGAGCTGCTGCTCGCGCGGCTGCTGTTGCTGCTGGCGCGGCTGCTGGCGGCGCTGGGGCGAGCCGAAAAAGAAGTCGAAAAACGGGTCAATGCCACTATAGTCGGATTCAGGAGCGCGCTGGGCGCGGGGAGTTGCATAGCTTTTGATGGAGACCACACCATTGATGGTGCTTTCGGCCGCCTTGGTAAAATCCGGATAGGCCGACACCACAGCGGTCTCTGCGGCGGGCGCGGGAGGCGTTTGGGCGCAGCCCGCAAAAGCAGCCGACATGGCTGCACAGAATGCGATAATTTTAAGGTTGGTCATAGTCATTTTATAAAGCGAAACAAAAATTTTTATGCAAAAATAATATGCAACACTCTAATTACCAAAGTTTTTAACGCGAATTAAAATTTTTAAATTTCGTTATGTTAAAATAATTGAACATGGCTGTGCGTTATATTGTTATAACCAAAAAATCGTGAATAATCCTGAAAAATCAATGATTCGGCGCATAACCTCCTTCTATGCCTACGCCCTGAAAAAATCAGTGGCCTCGCCAACCGGCCGCAGGCTCTGGATTGTTCTGGCCCTGAAAATATCGATTCTGCTTATTTTATTTAAGGTGCTTTTCTTCCCCAACCGGCTGCAGACCGACTACGACACCGACGCCCAACGGGCCGGCGCCGTCAGAACCGCCCTGACCGCCGACCGCTGAACCCGACCAAATAATTTTAAACCATAAAAAAACTTCATAACCAATGTCAGACCTGATTTCTGTTGTTGACTGGTCGAGATGGCAATTCGCCCTGACCGCAATGTATCACTGGCTGTTCGTGCCGCTCACCCTGGGGCTGTCGGTAATAGTTGCCATAATGGAAACCATTGCCTACAAAAAAGGCTCCGAACAGATGGACAAGCTGGTTCGCTTCTGGACCAAGATTTTTGCCGTGAACTTTGTTTGCGGCGTGGCCACCGGCATAATCCTTGAATTTGAGTTCGGCACCAACTGGAGCAACTACTCCTGGTTTGTGGGCGATATTTTCGGCGCTCCGCTGGCAATCGAGGGGCTGTTTGCGTTCTTCCTGGAGTCGACCTTCGTGGTCGTTATGGTTCTTGGCCGCGGGCGCGTCGGCAAGAAGTTCCACCTCACTTCAACCTGGCTCACCGCCATAGGCGCCATGATTTCGGCCCTGTGGATTCTGGTGGCCAACGCCTGGATGCAATATCCCGTAGGCATGACCTTCAACCCCGACACGATGCGCAACGAAATGACCTCGTTCTGGTCGGTGGCCCTCAGCCCGGTTGCAATCAACAAGCTGATCCATGCCGTAACGTCGTCGTGGGCGCTGGGCGGCATCTTCGTTATCGGAGTCAGCTGCTACATGATGCGCCGCCGGCGCGAAACCGCCTTTGCCCTGCCGGCAGTTAAGGTTGCAGGCTGGGTCGGCCTGGCGGGAATTATGATTACCTGCATGTCGGGCCACTCGTCGGCAGTCGACGTCAGCCGCACGCAGCCTATGAAACTCGCCGCCATGGAGGGCCTCTGGAACGGCGGCAACTCAACCGAACTGGTTGCGTTCGGCATTCTGAACCCCGAAAAGACCTATGCCAACGATGCCGACCCCTATAAGTTCAAAATCGGCCTGCCGGGAGCGCTGTCGTGGATTGCGCGCGGCGACTCGGAGGCGTTCATTCCGGGCATCTACGACGTTATCGACGGCCGCGACGAAGTCAACGGCGAGCCGGTCAACACCGTGAGCTACGCCGAGCGCATGGAGCGCGGAGCCGCAGCCCGCGCCGCCCTGGCCAACTATGCCGAAACCCACTCGCAGGCCGACCTCGACGCCCTGCGCGCCGACTATCCCTATTTCGGCTATGGCTACTACTCCGACGCCGCCGACCTGATTCCGCCGGTCGCGCTGACGTTCTATGCGTTCCACATCATGGTGCTTCTGGGCGGCTACATAGTTGCGTTCTTCATCGTTGCGCTGCTGCTGGCCTATCGCGCCGACCGCTGGCTGAAAACCCTGGGCGCCTCCTGGATCGGCATGCTGTCGATTCCCGCCGCCTGGTGTTGCTCCCAGGCCGGCTGGGTTTGCGCCGAAGTTGGCCGCCAGCCCTGGGTGATTCAAGACATAATGCCGACCCGCGCAGCCATTTCGGCGCTGTCGGCCTCGTCGGTCCAGCTGACCTTCTGGCTCTTCGCCGCAGTGTTCACCCTGCTGCTTTTTGCTGAAATCACCATTCTTTTCACCAAAGTTAATACCGAAAAATAATGTTCCTGCAAAATTACTGGTGGTTCCTGATTTCCGTGCTCGCCGCCGCACTCGTTTTCATGCTCTTTGTTCAGGGCGGTCAGTCAATGCTTCTCGGCATACGCCGCGAAGGCGACCGCTCGATGGTTGTCAACGCCCTCGGCCGCAAATGGGAGCTGACGTTCACTACCTTAGTTGTTTTCGGCGGCGCATTCTTCGCCTCGTTCCCGCTGTTTTACTCAACGAGCTTCGGCGGGGCCTACTGGCTCTGGATGCTGATTTTGTTCTCGTTCGTGGTTCAGGCGTTCAGCTATGAATTCCGCCGCAAGCGGGGCAACCTCTACGGCACCCGCGCCTACGACGTTCTGCTGTTCATCAACGGCGTTTTCGGCTGCTTCCTGCTCGGAGTGGCCGTGGCCACAATGATTTTCGGCGCCGAGTTCACCATTGACCGCCAGAACATTCTCAACCCCGCCAACCCGGTGATTTCCACCTGGGCCAATCCGCTCCATGGCCTCGAGGCTCTGGCGCAGCCCAAGTGTGTGCTTCTGGGAGTGGTGGTTCTGCTGCTGGCCCGCATCGAGGGCGCGATTTTCCTGCTCGAAAACACGGCCAACGACCCCACCCTGCGCCGCCGGCTAACGCGCCAGGTGCTGGTCAACTCAGTGCTGTTCGTGCCGCTGTTTCTGATTTTCCTTGCCGCCATGCTCATGGCTCCGGCCTACGTTGCCGGCGCCGACGGCACCATTGAGCAGGTTGCCAACGGCTACCTCAACAACTTCATGGAGCTCTGGTGGGCAGCCTTAGCGCTGGTTATCGGCGTGGTTCTGGTGCTCGTGGCGATTGTCGGAGTGATTATCCGCCCCAAGTTCGACCATGCCTTCGCCCTGATTGGCTGCGGCACTGTGCTGGTCATCATGGCCCTGTTCTGGGTAATGGGCTATAACTCAACGAGCTATTATCCGTCGCTGGCCGACGCGCAGTCGAGCCTCACTCTGGCCAACAGCTCGTCGTCGCCCTTCACCCTCGAAGTCATGGCCTACGCCTCGCTGGTGATTCCGGTCGTTGCGGCCTACATTGCGCTGGTTTGGCGCAAGCTCACCGCGCGCCCCGTGTCGCCCGAGGATGCCGACTATTAGTGGGCGGCGAGCCAGTCGGTGGCGGTTCCGGCCGAAACCGACAGGCGCACCCGGCCCGAATAGGCACCCTCCATGTTGCTGACAACCAACTTCTGCAGCTCGGGCAGCTCCTCGGGCACTACGTTGAACACCAGTTCGTCGTGAACCTGCATAATCATTGTTGAGCGCAGCCCGCGGGCGCGCATTTCGGCGGCGATGCGAACCATCGCCGTCTTTATTATGTCGGCGGCCGAGCCCTGCAGCGGCGCGTTAATGGCGTTGCGCTCGGCATAGCCGCGCACAACCGAGTTGCGCGAGTTGATGTCGGGAAGCATGCGCCGACGGCCCATAACGGTGGTTACGTAGCCTTTTTCGCGGGCGTGCTCAACGGTGTCGGTCATATATTGCTTCACGGCCGGATAGGTGCGGAAATAGCCGTCGATGAGCTGCTTGGCCTCGGCGCGCGGAATTTTCAGGCGCTCGCTGAGCCCAAAAGCCGAAATGCCGTAGATAATGCCGAAGTTGGCGGTTTTGGCCTTGCGGCGCTGGTTTTCGCTGACTTCGTCGAGCTTTTCGTGGTAGATTTTGGCTGCGGTGGCGCGGTGGATATCCTCGCCCTCCACAAAGGCCTCGATCATTGCCGCGTCGCCCGAAATGTCGGCCATCAGTCGCAGCTCAATCTGCGAATAGTCGGCGGCGAGGAGCAAACAACCCGGGTCGGCGATGAAAGCGCGGCGGATTTCGCGTCCTTCGTCGGTGCGGATCGGAATGTTCTGGAGGTTCGGGTTGTTCGACGACAGGCGACCCGTTGCCGTTCCGGTCTGATTATAGGTTGTGTGAATCTTTCCGGTGCGCGGATTGATGAGCGCGGGCAGGGCGTTGATGTAGGTTGCCAGCAGCTTGCGTATGCCGCGAATCTGCAGGATGAGGTCAACCAGCGGGTGGGCCGACCGGTATTTTTCGAGAGTTTCTTCGGTGGTTGAATAGCCGCCGGTTTTGGTGCGTTTGACTTTGGTGTCGATTTGCAACTCGCCGAACAGCACCTGGCCCACCTGCGAGGGTGAAGCGATGTTAAACGGGTGGCCGGCAATGTCGTAGGCCTGCTGCTCCATTTCGGCCACACGCGCAGCGAGCACCCGGCCGCGCTCGGCCAGAATCTGAGCATCGATGCGCACGCCCTGCCATTCCATTTCGGCAAGCACCGGAGCCAAATCCTGCTCTAACTGCTCGAGTTCGGGGGCGATTTCGGCCTCGCGAAGCGCCTGCTTCAGCGGCTCATAGAGCTGGAGGGTAAGGTCGGCGCGCTGGCAAACGAGGTTAACGGTCAGGTCCTCGGGTATCTCCTTGAATTTGCGCGCCAGCGAGGGGTCGTCGGTGTCGAGGGTGTGCACACCCAAAACTTCGGCAACAACATCGGGGAGCCAATGGCGCATTTCGGGTTGCAGAAGGTAGTGGGCCAGCGCGGTATCGTAGTGGCCGGCCTGCCATTCCACACCGGCGCGACGCAGCAGAATCAGGTCGCGCTTGAAGTCGTGGGTCACAACTGTGAGCTCCTTGCGGGCCAACACCGGGGCCAGCTCGCTGATGCGCTCGGCGGGAATATAAGCCGCGCGCCCGGGAGCCACTGTTAGGGCAGCGCCGCGCAAAACTGCCGTCATGGCCTGCTCGCCCACCGCATAGACCGCCAGGCCGATGCGCTCGGCCTTCAGGGCTTCATCGAGCATCCCGGCGGCGTCGACGCCATAATCGCCCAGGGGCACCTCAGCCAAGGCCGGTTCCGGCTCTTCGAGGTCAAACAGTCCGCCCAGACCCGGCTCGGTGCGGGTCTGCTCAACGGCCTTTTCGGCATTGAGTTTGGCAATAAACGAGCGGAATTCCAGCTCCTCGTAGATTTTGCGCAGCTCGGCGTTGTTGGCCTCGCAGCGGCGCAATTCGTCGGCGCTCACGTCAATGTCCAGACCGGTGCGAATGGTTGCCAAGTCTTTGCTCAGCAGAATTTTTTCGCGATTGTCCTCGATTTTATTTTTCAGCGCGCCCTTGACCTTGTCAACGTTTTCGAGCAGGCCCTCGACCGAGCCGAACTCCGAAATAAGTTTCACGGCGGTTTTTTCGCCAACACCGGGGCAGCCGGGAATATTGTCGGACGCATCGCCTTCGAGGGCAAGCAGGTCAATCACCTGCTCAGGGCGCTCAATGCCGTAGCGCTCGCAAACCTGCTGCGGACCGCGAACCTCAAAACCCTGGCCCTTCAGCGCGGGGCGATACTGAAAAATCGAATCGGAAACCAACTGGCCGTAGTCCTTGTCGGGGGTCATCATATAAACCGTGTAGCCGGCGGCGGCAGCCTTGGTTGCAAGCGACCCGATAACGTCGTCGGCCTCATAGCCGGGAATCTCCACAACGGGGATGCACATCGCCTTCAGAATCCGCTTTATATAGGGAATGGCAATCGTTATGTCCTCCGGCTGCTTTTCGCGCCCGGCCTTATAGTCGGCAAACATTTCGTGGCGGAAAGTGTGGCCGCCCGGCGGGTCGAAACAAACGGCCAGGTGGGTCGGCTTCTCCTTTTTAATGAGGTCGTCGAGGGTGTTGACAAAGCCGAAAATGGCCGAAGTGTTCATCCCGGCGGAGGTTACGCGGGGATTGCGAAAAAGGGCATAGTAGGCGCGATAAATCAGCGCGTAGGCGTCGAGCAGGAATAGTTTTTTCATTTACTTCACAATCAGTTTGCGGCCATCGGAGGTGATTACCAGACCGGATGCGGCCGGCTGGCCGAGAATATTAAACATCCGGGCGGGTTTGGAGCCGGCGGCTTCGGCAGCCGCTATGCCGCCGGTGCGGTCGGCAGGAAAGGAATCGCCCATGGCGGCAGGCAACTCCGAACGGAGCAGATATGCCGAGTTGGCCGGAAGAACGGAACCGGCTTCATAGAGGCGAAAAACGCCGTCGGAACCGAGCAGATAATAGGGCTCGGACATCAGCAGGTCAACTCCGGTGCCGTGCAGCAGATTTGCTGCGGCCGACGGTTCGGCCTCGGGTTCAATCCGGAGCGAGAGCCGGGCGCCGGCTTGGGTGCCATAGATAATGACCGGTTCACGCCCGGCAATCAGTTCGCCGACCGGCTCGAGCACACCGCCATCGGCGGCAACCTGCGGCAGGCGGCAGGCAGTAACCTCCCGGGGCAAGCGCAGGGAACCGTGGGGCACCGTCAGGGCGAAAATCGAGGCGGGCGCTGTGATTTCAATCGTTTCGGCGGGCAGACCGAGCGCGAGTTTTTCGGCGCCGATGGTCTTGCCGTCGATGGTCAGGGCAATTGTCGGCATCGAGCCGGAATAGTCAATCGCATAGTTGGCTGCAGCGCCTGTCCGTTCAGCTAAGGCTGAGCCGACGGCATAGAGTTCGGAATTGAGGTGTCGCAGGTGCGAAGCGGTTGCGTCGTGCTCCAGGGTCCAGAGAGTGTTGAGCGCCGGGTGGTTGCCGGCGGTGATTTCAGTGGAGCTGATAGTCTGGCCCTCGCGGCGGGGCGATGCGCCCAGCAGATTGCCGGAAATGGCGAGAGTAAACGGATAAACACTCAGCGCGCCTTCGGCAACTCCGACAACGCGGCCGTTGCGGTTACTGACAGTGGCGCCGCTCTGAACCTTGTAGGCCGTGGAGCCTTTGGGCACATCGAAGCTCATCAGCGAGCGGCAACCGCCAAAGGCATCGCCCGGAGCCAGGTCGACAATGCCGCCGGTCGAAATCGAAAACGTAAAGTCCAGGCCCTTGGGCAGGTTGGTTGCGAACTGGCTGATATCTTTCATGGTCGAGCTGTTGGAAAGCACGATCGTTTCCGAACGGCGGGCGGCATCGGTGGCGGTTACGGTGAGTTTTTTTGCCGAAGCATCATAGTCGGCAACTATTTCGAAGTCGCCGATCAGGCAAACATTGCCGAAAGTCTTCTTGCCGGCGTCGCCGCAGTCCCACTTAACGGTCAGATAACCGTCTTTGGAAATATAAAACTGACTCCATCCGTTGGAATAGTCGTCGGCCAGGCCGTTGGTGCCGTTGGCCCAGATTGCCGAGCCCCACTGGTTGAACGATGCACCGGAATTGGTGCCCGAAAACTTCAGGCGAAAATTTGCGGAGCCGGAAATTGTGCGGCCCAGGGCGTAGATTTTGTTCTGAGTGCCGTTGCCGACAATGTTGGTGCTATATTGCCCGACTGAGCCATCCTCGCGCAAACCGGCCGAGGGGAGGACCACGTTCTTTGGACCGGCAACAGGAAAAATACCGCGGGCAATTGAGCCAACGGTAGGAGTTGTAGAGTTCAGGTCGAGGTCATCGCCGCCGGTCTGCACCACCGAGATCAGACGCGCCTTGTTGCCGTCGAAATTCTCCCAGTCGAATTTCCAGCCGCTCGCCTCGAGAGGTATGCGCTCGAATTCGGCGGTTATGTGCGCGTTGTCGTAGGTGGGGAAGGTAACGCTGTTGCCGTCAGGGCTAATCCATTCTGCGGGAAGCTCGCGGCCATGGTTGTCGACCCAGCGCTTCACCCTGCAGGATTCAGCGGGGAAGGCGGTGATGATCACCGTTTCGCCCGGGTTGTAGACCATGCTTTCGTTTTCGGAACGCATCGAGCCCAGGCGGGTGTCGTTGCAGCCATAGGTAACGGTGCAGGGATGTTTGGGCGAATCGGCAACGTCGACCACCAGCTCGTAGACAAAGCGATTGGTCTTGCCGTCGGGAGTGAAGCACTGCCCGGCGGCGTTCCAGGCAACTTCGTTCCAGGGCGAATCGAAGCGAAGGCGCAGGTGGGTAACGCCTTTGGCGGTTTCGAAGGGCAGGAGCACCTTGAATTCACCGGCGGCCACTTCGGGATTGTTGTTTTCCTTGAATTTACCGAGAGTGCCGAGCAGTTCGGTGCTGCGGTCCATGTCGAACTTGCCGTCGCCGTTGAGATCGCAATACGCGCTCAAGAACAGCCAGCGCATGCCGCCCGCGTCGTTCCAGCGCAGGGTGAATTCGCCGCCCGGAGCGGCATAGATGCGCATGGGAACCTGAACGAACTGGCGTTCGGGCACTCCGGCGGTTTCGTAGAGAACCGTGTTCTCGCCGGCCTGGTCGACGCTCAGTTTGGTGATATACTGTTTATTGGATGCAATGGTATTTTTGTCGGCATAGCCATCGGTCGGGGGCACTCCCCACTTGTTGACCTCGAAATGAGCGGTCAGGTCGATGCTTTCGCGGCCATAGTAGGTCAGCGGATTGTCGCTGCCCAGGTTTTTGCCGCTGCCGTCGGTCCAATGGCTGAAGTCATAGATAGTTTGCGGAGTTGCGCGCACAACAACATAGTCGGTCGTTGTGACGCTCAGCGCGTCGGTGCCGTCGATGCTGACCGAGCCCTGTGCCGGGTCGGCCGAACGGACGCTGACGGTGCGCGGCTCGGTGATGTCAACCACGATGCGCACTGTATAGGTAACCGCCGTTCCGTCGGCCAGAGTGATGCGGCAAAGGCGCTCGCCAACCGGCGCATCAGCCGGAATGGCAAAGGAATCGCCAGCCGTGGTTTCGGCGGCTTCGAAGCGACCGTTGCCGCTGAAATCAATGGCGATTTCCGAAACGCCGGCAGTGATGTCGGGCTTATAGACCGACTCGGGATTGCAGAGGTCAAACCACTTGCCGGCAAGGTCAACGGTGGTCATAGCGGGCAGATAGGCGGGCTCCTGGGCTGCAACCGCCGAACGGAGTTCAGGCAGATAGCGGCCGAGCAGGCGGGCGGCCACTTCGGCGGTGTTGCCGGTCGGAGCGGTCGGATAGCGTTTGGCTGAATTCAGCGCCCAGTTGCGTTCCCACTGGAACCAGCCGCCGGAGGGAACTTTCATTCCGTTGTCGAACCAGGTTTTCCAGCGCTGATAGTAGAAATCGCCAACCATGCCGCCCCACTGGCGATAGCTATAGTCGCGCAAACCGCCCGACTCAGAGGCCGACTGCGGGCCCCAGGTGGTAATCAGCGTGCGCGCATTGTTCAGCTCCAGCCAGTTGCGGTCGGCTTCGGTGGTGCCGGCAACTTCGTCGGCCATGGCGCGGGCGCGCTCGGTCCAGTGGCCGAGCATAAAGTCGGGGTGGGTGTTGAGCAGCTCGTCGACTCCGAGCATCAGTTCCAGAAAGGCATCTTTCAGCTTATTGAAGCGGTCGGTCAGGCCGGCGGAGTTGGCTGCGTTCATTTCGGCCAGGAGCGACTTGGAATAGTCGGTAACGGCCTGGCGCACAAGGTCGGTCAGGTCATAGTCATAGTTATTTCCGCTCAAACCGGAGCGCAGCAGCTTATAGGCGGCTGTTGCGGTTTTGTTCTGGTCGTAGAAAATTTCGCTGCCGCCCCAGGTCGACACCTTGTTGATATTCAGCGCGGGCCGACCGCACATAACCGCTTCGTGAGGGCCTTGAAGCGCGCTCTGGCAATCAAGCGCCGAGGTGCGCAGCAGCTCCCAGGCCTGGCGGGCCTGCTCATTGTCGGCTCCATAGCGGCGGGTGGCATAGCCGGCCACCCATTGGGCGGCATCGGGCTTGGAGTCGAGCCAGGGGAGCTCAAACAGCAGGTCGTACATTATCGGGGTCTGCTCGATGGCCTCGGGAGCGGCGCCGATGCCCTTGACCGAAGCCACGGTGCGGGCGTCGAAATAGCCGTCGATAAGTTTCTGCACGCGGCCGAAAAAGCCGGTTCGTCCGCCAAAGTTGAAAATGGTGGAGTAAACGGTTTCGTGGCCCTTGTAGCCGCGATAGTTCGGGCGGCCGTCGGAGTAGAGGTCGAGAACAATCAGCTCGCCAACGGGGATATTGTCCAGACAGGTGGTCTGCGCTCCGCTCCACTGCCAGCTCTGAATAACCCACTTGCTGTCGGCCTTGGCGGCATGGAGCGCCTGGTTCATAGCCTTGTAGCCCTGGCCGGGATTGGCCGGAGCGGCGCCTCCTTCATGATAGGGGTCGAGCGAGTAATATTTGCTTTCGCCCATAACTTCCTTCAGGCGCTTATAATAGTTGGCAGCCACTTTTTCAAACGAGCTGCCGGTTGAGTCGACAATATAGGGGCGGGTGAAGCCACACCAGTTGCCCTGGCCGGAGGCAGCGATGCCGGTCTTGGCGGTGAAATTGCTCGGCACCATGCCTGCGAAACCGGGCAGAACCGGTTCGATTCCGAGTTCGCGCATGCGGGCGGTGATTTTCCGGCCGAGCTCGGCCTGGCGCTCATACCACCAGTCGGGGTTCGGACCACCCCACCCTTCGAGGTTGTTCATGCTGAACCAGGCCATGAAGCAGGGACCGCCGACAAAGGCATTAGCCTCGTCGCGCGAGTAGCCGTAGTCCTCCATCAGGAACTTGCGCCACACTTCTTCGAGGCCGATTATCTGCAGCGGCATGTTGATTCCGCGCAGGGCCATCCAGTCAATTTCCTGCTGCCAGCGCTCCCAGGTCCAGGTGCTCATTGAGTAGCTGAACGCGGTGTAGTTCAGATAGTAGCGATAGGCTGCGGCAGTGGTGTGCTGCTCCGTAGCGGCGGGCAGGGGCAGGTCGGTCAGCGTGGCCGTAGGGCAGTTCCACGACAGGTTAACGTTGGCCGTGTGGTTCAGATACCACCCCAGTCCGGTCGTAACGGCCGAAAGGGTCGTGCCCTTGACCCACGGCTTGCCGTTGCGGGTCGAAATCTGAAACATTTCGGCGCCTGAGGGCGATTTATATGTATCGTCGACTGTCGTTTCGATGCGCTTTCCGGTGCCGGCGCCGCCAATGCGGTCAAGCAGGGCGCCGACGCTTGCGGGATTATCGATAGCGGCCGACAGCCAGAGCGCGCTCAACGCTGCTGCCGTCAGGGCGAATAGTCTGCTGATGTTCTTCATGAGATTCTGAATGTGAATAATATTTCTGCAAAGATAAGAAATTTTTCTCAAAAAAATCTTATCGTGCGAGCGAAACGTTGCAGGTAATGCCGTAGCCGGTGTTGGAGGTGGGGAATGCCGAGTTCGAAACCAGCGGGGTGTTGACCTGGTGTTCGAAGAACATTCCGAGCTGGATGCGCTTCGAAAGGTTATACTTGGCGGTTACGTTCACGCTGAGATTGCGCGCGCCGGAGGTGGCCTGCGTGTAGTTCGACTCGATGCGGCGGATCAGCGCCTGGCTTTGGGTGAGCTTGAAGTCGGCGTTGAGGTCAATGTCGTGCGACGTGGCGGTGCCTTTGCCGGCGATTTTGAAGATTTTGGCCAGGTTCACGATTTTATAGCCGGCGCCTATGGTGATTCCGCGCTGGGTTGCCTCAACGAGCTGGCCGGCCGAGGAGTTGAGCGTCAGGGTGCGCTGCTCGGTCCACTCGGCGTTGAAGCGGAGGTCGTTGGTCAGAGTGACCTTCAATCCGGCCAGCGGCGCGAATTTTTCCTGAATGGTCACCGACGAGATATTGTAGGGCGACGAAGGCATGGGCGAGCCGGTGAGTTCGTCGAGCGTAAAGCCGAGGTTATTGTTGGAGCCGCCCATGGCAATCCAGTTCAGGAAGCCGGTGTAGGAGCCGACGGAGTAGGTGCACTGGTAGGCATGGTTGATGGTTACCGACTTGAACCACTTTTTGAGGTTGAAGTAGTTGATGAGGCCATCGTAGCTCACCTTCCAGTTAGGCAGCAAAGCGGCCAGCGACGGGAAGGGGTTGAGATCCTGCTTGCCCGGTTTGGTGCCGGTATAGGCGGCGAGGAATGCGGGAATCAGAACGTCGGACGAAGTGGGCGACACGCCGCCATTGGCTGCATTAAACGGTTTGCCGGCCAGCGGATTGCCTTCCATGAAGCCACCGGTGGGATATGAAGCGCCGCGATATTGGTTCTGCACCCTTGCGGCGATTTCGGGGATATAGTCGAGGAAGCGCTGGAAGTTGGGGTCGGCATAGCCGTCGTCGGCCTTCGAGGTGCGTAGCGCCGTCAGAATCGCACAGTGGGTTTTGGTGTAGGTGCCGGAGCGCGACGTCGGCATGTCGTCATACATGAACTGCACCGAGTTGTTGCGCGAGTCGTTGCGGTCGGCGTTGAGCGATATTTTCAGTCCGGGAATCGGCTCCAGGGTGCCCTCGAAGCGCACTTCAACCGAGCGGCTGGCAATGGCCGGCGAGGTCTGGCCGTCGTTGAGCAGCAACCAGCCATTTTCCTTGGCTTGGTCGATGAAATCTTCGCCTGCCAGACCGAACGCAAAGCCCAGACCGGGAGCCAGGGGGCCGTCGCCGTGGCTCTGGCCGAAACCGATGCCAACGTTGCGGTCCCACAGGGGAACCGACAGCGAGCGAGTGTGGTGGAAGCGCGCGGTGAAGTTGCGGGGCGTCATCAGCAGGCGTGCCGAATATTGCGCCAGCTCGCTCCAGAAGTTCTTCTTTTCTTTTTCCTTGAGTTCAACAATGCTGAACTTCAGGTTCTGGGTGCCGCGGGTAAGAATTTCAACCGAGTTATCGTCGATAGTCTTGCTCTCCACGCGGAAAGGTTTGCCGTCGGTCGTGGTGGCGGTTACGCGCACTTTTTTAACCTTCAGGTTATGGCGGATAACCAGCGAGGTGTCTTCCTTGAGCTTGAAGGTGCGCTCAAAACGCTTGGCACGCTGGATTCGGTCGCGCGTGCGGTCCATGCTGCTCGAACCGCGTTTTGCGGCAAAACGCTGATTAACCTTTTTCAGATAGGGCACCTTATTAAACAGGCCCTCGAGGTTAAGGCGACCGTCGGCTGTGAAATCGCCGCGGTTGGCAATGGTGTTGCCAAACGATTCGCCGGCCACTGTTGCGCCGCGGTTCCACTGGTAGTTGGCGCTATATTTGGCCGTGCCGCTCAAAAAGTCGAGAACAGAAATCTGATTGAACGGCAGCTTATATTCAGCCGAGAAGGTCTGGTTGTAGTTCCAGGGCGTGCCCAGCGAGCGCACCGACGAGAGCACCGTATCTTTCCACTCCTTGAACTCGTCGGGGAAAAGGCGGCGGTTCACTGCGCCGGCGGTTTCGTCGATTCGCGCCTGAGTGTTGCTTTCGAAGCGGAAGTTGAGCGTCTTTGTAATGTTCCAGGCCAGCGAGAGCTTGCGGTCCCACAAAAAGTTCTTGCTCACCGAAACCGGCAGCTGGAAGTTATCGTCGATTTCGGAGCGCACCTGATTCTCGTAGTAGTAGCGCGAAATGTTGGTCGAGAACGCAATGTTGTTAAACAGGTAGCCTATCTCCCAGTCGCGAATGAACTTGAGCTTTTTCTTTTTGGGGTCGATGAGCTTCTGGAACGGCTTGACGGAGCGTTTGAACGGCGTCCAGTTATACTGCAGCGAGCCGCGGTAGTCGTTGGTGTTCTGATATTCGGTTGTGGGGTCGTTTTGCTGCTGCTTGGAGAAGGAGAAGTTCAGCGTCAGGTTGGCGGGGTCCCAGGGCATGGAGTTCTTTGACTTCACGTCGAATTTCAGGCCCGAAATCGAAAAGTTCTGCGTTTTGGTTTCTTCAACGGCAAAGGCGCGGATTGAGTCGCGCTGCTGCTTGGTGGCGCACTGGTCGAGGGCGTCGCTGAGCAGCACGTCGGTGTCCAGCGGGTTATATTTGGGAGTTGTGCGTTCCGACGATGTTGAGTAATAAATCGGAGCGCGCAGCTTCACCTTTTCGGGCAGGAAGCGGCCGGCATCGACCTGCATGGCGAAGTTGAGATGGCGGTAGTCGTCCAAGCGCCGCTGGTTAAGGCTCTGGTCCACTCCGCCGAAACCGGCGGTTTCAAAGTGGCCGGAAACGTTGATGGTGGCAACGTCGCTCATCTGCAGGTTAACGTTGGCCTTGGCAGCCCAGCCGCCGGCCTCGTCGAAGTCGGTAACCTTGAGTTCGTTGACCCAAACGGTGCCCGACTTTTCGGTTGCCGAATTGTTGCGCACGCCAATGAGCATTACGCGAACGTCGCCGATAGTCGGGTTGCCCACAACTGTTATGGTGTTGGCCTGATGTTCGGGGTCGCGGCGCGAAAAGCGCTGCGAATAGCTCGCGCCGGCCTCGCCGGAGTTAATGGCGGCATTGCGCTGATTCTTAACGTCGACCAGCGACTGGATGGCAAAGTCCATATAGTTGCTTTCGGGCCAGACCAGATAGCGCTGCGAGGCCACTTCGTTATTATAGCGGCCCGGAGCGGTCAGCTCGAGCGGAATTTCATATTCATAGTAGTTGGCCTTCACGTCGGAGCCCAGGCGCAGGAACACCGAGAACTGGCCCGAGCGCAGATTCTGGGTGTTGTCGATCGGCGCTTCGGCGTGAACCCACATTTGCATGCGTTTGTAGTTACGCAGGTCCTGCTGGGTATTGCGGTAAACGCCGCGGGCGTCGCCGGCCTTGATGTCGGTGAGCTTCATCGACATCGACTGCTCGTTGAGCTGAACAATCTGGCTCTGGTTCGGGTCGGAAATGCGCGTAACGCCGGGAGGCAGAACGTAGTTGACCGGTTCGCGGCCGGCGTTTTCCTCGATATTGACAACCGACAGGTCCA
>CAZDVP010000025.1:0-18022 GCA_964508865.1 uncultured Bacteroides sp.
CGATTATGCGGCGCGAGGCGAGGATGTTGCCCATGCCGAGGGTGAGGCCGGTTGTGGGAGCTTTGCCGACTTTGTAGGTGTTGACAACGTTTTGGCGCTGCTCGGCGCTGAGCAGAACCAGGCGGCATGAGCTGGAGGCTGTTGAGCCGGGCTCGTTGAGGCCCAGGGCGCCGTGGGAGCCGATCTGGCATAGGCAGAGGTCAATGCCGCCGGCGTTTTCAATCTGGGTTTCGTAGTTGCGACACATTGCGCCGACCTGCTGGCGGGGGCAGGTGGTGTTGAATGAGTGGATGTTTTCGGGTTTGATGTCGACGTGGTTGAGGAAGTTATCCTTGAGCAGCGACAGGGTTGAAGCTGCGGAGTCGGCTCCTTCGGTGTAGAAGTCGCAGAGGTTGAACACTATGGTGTTCTTGAAACTTACTCGACCGGCTTTGTAGAGGTCGATCAGGGCGGCATAGACGGCGCTGACGCTATTGCCGGCTCCGAGGGCCATTACGAATTTGCCACGTTTGGCTTCGGCGCGCACCAGAGCGTTGACCACGTGTTCGGCGATTCCTTCGGCGCCTTCGGCGGAGGTTTCGTAGATTCGGGTATCGATTTTTTCCTCGCGGGTCAGAGCGGCGAGTTGGATTTCATCTTCAGGCGCGTAGTAGCGGCTGGGGATAGAATCGAGCTTGATTTTAGAGCTTAGATTAGTCTTCATGTGTATATAAAGCGGTTATGATTTCATCAGAGCGCAAAGTTACGGAAAATTTGGGAAAGTTACAAGTTGAGGCCGGAGGTGTGGGATTGGAATTCGGGGGCGAGTTGGCTTTGGGCTTGGGCGGGGGCGAGGGAGAAGGAGCCGTCGGCCGTAACGTAGAATGTTTCAGTCAGTTGGGTTTTGCCATTGGGGAGCCGGGTCAGGTACCAGTTGATTTGAGTAGCGGTTGGTTCGCGATAGGCCGAACCGCGGCCGGTGAACACGGTTGAGGGAAGCTGGTCAACCGCCTGGAAGGCTGCGCAGAGGGGTTGGGTAACGAGGAGATAGTCAATGTCTTGCGCGGCTTCGAGGGTGAGCGTCACGGTGACTTTTTCGCCGGGAGCCATGCGCCCGCTGATGGAGCGGGTAAGCTTCAGGGCCTCGGAGGCAAACGGTTCAACGCTGCTGACCGAGTCGGTTGCCGAGCTGAACACGCCGCCCCAGGCCGGGTAGGCGCCTTTGCGGATTTCGACTTCGCCTCCCTCGGGCAGGTCGAGGCGGAATTGGCCTAAGTAGCTGTTGGCGGCGATATCGGCCGGTTGGCCGTCGATGCTGACGCTCAGAGAATTGGCGGCGGGAACGAGCCAGGTTTGTCCGCTGTTGAGAATCGAGGCCACAAGGGCGCTCACGTCGGCTCCGGCAGCGGTATCGGCGCTCTGGAGGCGTCGGAGCCAGGCGTTGCGGATGATTTCGACTTCGGCGCATTGGGGCTCGATAGCCGCAAAGGCATTAAGTAGCACCGGGTCGAGCGGCATTTGGTTCCAGGCCTCGCGCTGGCGCAACGATTCGAGGAGTTTGCGGGCCGTTGTCGGGTAGTTGTTTTCGTTCAGGATGATTGCGGCTGAGGCCAGCGACGGGAGCGACAGGTCGCGCCAGTGGCCAACAAGGTGTTGCACCGTGGCTTCTGCGGCGCGTCGAGCCGGGGCGGACTGGCGCACTTCGCTGAAGCGGGAGCGGAGCATAACGTAGGCCGGGAAGACGGCTTTTTTGTTTTTGGCGAACTCGCCGGCCACTTCGCGGTCGAGGTATTCAACCGCTGCGACAGTCAGCTTTTTCAACGCGGGCGATTCGGGGCTGTAGCCCATGCGCCGCAGGTCGGCCAGGGTTGACAGCACGCGCATGGTTACCCATTGCGACGCTTCGGAATTGCCTTCGACCCAGGCCATACCGCCGTTGCGGCTGAGCTTGGACAGGGTGGAAACGGCGTCGGCGATGTTTTTGTCGATCAGTTTGTTGTTGAACAGAAGCAGCAGGCGGGCGCGCTGCTGGGACTGGCGCTGAGCGGCGGGGCTGAAGGGAGTGGACGAGAGCAGGGCGAGCTTGAGGTCGTCGTTGCGCATCAGACGCGAAACCAGCACCGAGTCGTCTTGCTCCCAGCTATGGAGCGCGCGGCCGATTTCAGGATGGCTGCGCAGCAGGCCGCGGGCCGTTGCGGCGCTGAACAGAAGATTTGCAGCCGACAGGGTCGAGCGACCCTGCGGAGCCGACAGACCGGGCAGCTGGGCAACGCACTCCCAGGTGGCATTGGCGGTGAATGTCAGAGTGCCGCCCCGGGGAACCGAAATAGCGGTTTCGGTCGAATCGGAGGGGAGGAAAACCGGAGTGCCGGTAGTTATGGTCATTTCCGACGGAAGAATCGGCAGCAGCGATTGCTCGCCGTCGGCAAAACGGCCGGCCGAAGTGCGGACGCGGATTCCGACGGCTGCAACGCCCTGCGGAGCGGTGAACGGCGTGGAAATCAGCGCCCAGCTGCGGGCGGCAACAGTGTCGGCAAACTCATGGCGCACAAGGATTGAATCATTGGCCGGATTGAATATTTCGATGAATGAGGCGGCCCTGGCGGTGGAGTCGGTGGTGTTCTGCACCATGGCCTTGAGGTCGATGGAATCGCCCGCACGCATGAATCGCGGCAGCTGTGGCTGCACCATTATCGGCTTCGAAGCCACTATGTCGGCCTCAAAGAGTCCGCTGAGCAGGCGGCGGTTATAGGCCAGCGCCTTTACGGCCCAGGTTGTGTTGGCGTCGGGGGCGGTGAAGACGACCTGCAGCGAACCGTCGGGGGCGGTTGTGAGCCCAGGCAGCCAGAGCGCCACGGGGAGCTCCGGCAAGCGGTAGTTATCGCCGGTCGGGGCTGAAGCGTTGGCTGCGCCGGTGCCTCGGATATAGAGCGAGGCGCCATTGTCGGCATCGTCGGCCTTGGCTTCAACGGCGCTTTCCTCCAGCACTAATCCGTCGGCCATCGCCTTTGAGGTCATGGCCATTTTCGCCATGAAAACTTCATGGCGAACCAATGCACGGCCGTAGAAATTAAAGTTTGCGCCAACGGACGCTAACGGCGATTTGAGCTTGGGTGTGAGGAAGTTGGCGGAACGGTCGGTATAGCTGTTGGCATACTGATAATTCAGGTTTCGGCCCCAGGTTTGAGGTGCGTTGAAGTTCCAGGGGAGCTGGCGCAGGGCGTCGAGAGCGCGGGAGTAGACGTTGAGCATTACGGCCGCCTGCTCCGTTTGGCCCAGATTGTCGGCTACGCTGATTCGCCAGGTTTCCGACTGGCCGGGCACCATTCGGTTGCGCATCGATTCGACTTTCAGAACCAGATTGCGGGCCACGTTGCTGCGGCGGATACTAACATCGCGAGAGTGAAAGCGGTAGTTGCGCAAGGTCAGGAAAGAGAGCGTAGCGCTATCGACTGAGTCGGGCAGCGTTACGTCGATGAAGAAGTTGCCCTGCTCCGGTTCGAGCCAGCGTTGCTCAAGAATGCTGTCGGGGGTCCATTTGACCATGAGAATATGGCTGTCGGCGAAACTTGTGCCGACCAGGAACTTGCCGCCCGGTTCGGCGGTGGTTTCCGGAACGAACAGCCCGCTCTCAACCGGCGGCATGGCGTCGGTGCGGCGATAGACCTGAATGTCGAAAGTGGCCGGATGCGCACCGTCGGCGCTGATGTTCAGGATGTAAGCTCCCGAAGGCACGTTGCTCCATACTGAGTCGGGCACAATGGTGTCGGAGCCGGAAATCAGCGTTTGGGTCAGGGGCAGGTCAACCGCTTCGCCGTCGGCATTGCGCAGGGTGAATCGCGGCGGATTGGCCGCATCGACAAAGGCGCGTGCCTCGCCCTCGATTGAATAGCGATAGAAAGGGATGAACGCCTGCGCGTCGTGGCTCTCGCCGGCGGGCGAAGTGGCGGTTGCAAGGGCGCTGAGATTTATGCCGGCTGGCACTTGCAGACGAACCGAGAAGCAACCGGCGGAATCTGCCGTGACGGTGTCGGTAGCAACGATTGACCCATGGCTGTTGCGGAAGGTGCGATACCATACCCAAACTGGCAATTCCTTGATGTTGAGCGCTATCTGCGCGTCGGCAACGGGCACGCCATTATAGCCCACGGCACTTCCGCGCAGTTCAACCAGGGTTGAGTCGATGCGTTCGGCAAGAAGCTTAACGTCGAACGTCGGCGCCTTATAATCGGCAACCGTGAGCCAGGCCGAGCCGAAATTGTCGATTTCGAGGTGGAAATAGCCCAGCAGGCCCCCGGCGGGAAGCGCGAATGCGCCGTTGATGCGGCCAAAGTCGTCGGAGCGAAGCGAAAGCGAGTCAATCAGCTGATAATTAGCGTTGAAAAGCTTGACTTTTGCGGGAGCGGAAGTTGCGAGCGAGCGGGTCATGCCCTTGACCGACATAAGGGTTGCAGCGAAACGCATTGTGTCGCCGGGGTGGTAGATTGCGCGGTCGGTCACAATGTTGGCGTAGCGCCGGAGGTCGGCCGAGGGTTCGTAGCCCTGGCCGTTGTAGATTGCCGGCGAGAAGAGGTCGGCGCCTCGTTCGCCCTTGATCTGGTTGCGCTTAACGGGCACGATTTTAACGTCGGTCTGCAGGGTGCCGTTGATAACGTCGAGGGCCATTGCCGGCCATTGGCGTTTGCCGTAGACCTGACGAGCGAGCAAGAAGTCGGTAACTGTTACGGGGCTATATGACGGATGCTTTTCCGTCAGGCCGTTGAAGCGGGGTGTGATGCGGTATTTGCCGTAGTCCTTGAGGGTTATGCTCACCGTGGTGTCGACCTCAAAGACCCCTTGGCCGGTAAAGGAGAGCTTAACCGGTGCGAGGTTGCGGGGCGTGGGCTCTTCCTGATAAACGGTTAGCTCTGCTTCGTTCAGGCAGACTGCCGACACTTTGATTTCCAGCTCCTTGTTGCGCCCGACAATGGAGTTGCACTCCACTGTTATTTCCGGTCGGAGCAGATAGGTAAGGGCGTTGCGGACGTCGTCGGACTTGTCGGGGAGCGCCGAGAGCATGTCGTAGACCTGGCGGCGCTGCTCAACTCCGCCGGCTTCGCGAGCCAGTGCGAGCATCGGGTAGACGGCAACCGGAGTTGACTTGAAGCGCTCGTAGAGCTGCAAAAGCGAATCGAAATCGTGAGCCCGGCGTAATTCCAGGTAAATCAGCGGGTAGGGCCGCTCGCGGTCGTAGGCCAGGGCTGTATTGACAATCGAGTCGGGCAGGGCGGGAAACGCCGCGATGGCGAAATCATAGATCGTGGGGAAAAACAGCTCGTCGGCATTGACCACCGAGCGCCATTGGGAGGTCGGTTCGAGGCGCAGGTCGCCGCAATAGCGGCTAATGGCGTCGGCGGCCAGCGAGTCGCAGCCGGTCATTTGGGCGCGGGCCAGCTGAATCATGGCCCGGGTGACCGGTGCTTCGGTCCGGTTCTCGACCTTGAGCATAAACTCCTGGGCGGCATCGGCATTGTCGGGGTTAATGGCCAGTTGGGCCAGCGCGTAGTCCATCAGGGCGCGAACAGTTGCCGGGCCGTCTTTTTTCTTTTCGGCGGTTTTGAGTTGCGCCTGAGCGTTTTTGCTAACGGTTTTTGGAAAAGCAAAATCGGGTTTTGAAGGCGTTGCCCCAAAACCCGTTATTGCTGCGAAAGTCACCAGTAAACCGATGATGACTGCTTTTTTCATTCTGCTTTTTTCTTGTTTTTATGACTGTTTTTGTGGGCCGGCGGCGGACACTGCTCCATTAGCTTGCGCTGGAAAGCGTGTTCGGTTCCGCGGAGTTTATAGAGCTGACGCTTGGTTAGAACCTTGCGAAACAGATCTTCATATTTGCCCTCAATCGTGGCGATTTCGGAGTTGAAGCGATATTGAGCCTTGATTGCGGCATCATAGTCGGCATCGGTTGCGGCTTCAGCTTTTTTGCGCACGTTGCGCTCGGCGTCTCTAACCTTCTGCTCGGCCGCCATGCGTTCGGCCTCCTTGGCGTTATAGAGCTCAAAGAACTCATTCTGCTGATTTTCGGTCAGGTCAAGTTCCTTGATCAGAAAATCGCGTTTCAGCGCCTGGAGTTTCTTCATCCACTCCTTGCGCTCGGTCTGGGAGGGGCGCTTATCGCCCTGGGCCCAAGCGCCGGCGGGCATAAGGGCCAGAACAGCCAGAAGAATTACGGTCAGTTTTTTCATAGGCTTTCAGGTAATGATAGACCGGCCTCGTAGATGTCGTCGTAGAGGTCAATGTCAGTGTAGGTGAAATAGTCGTCGACGTAGGCCATGGTCTGAGCGTTGACAACATCGGCGAACTGAGGCACGGCGGCAGATTGGCGGAATCCGCTGGTGAGGGAGAAAATATTCATCAGCAGATAAATGCCGGCAAACATGGCGGCCATGTAGACGTAGGGCCGGAGCATCTGCCATTTTGAGCGTCCGACCGGTTCGGCGGCGGGTACTTCGGCAGGCAAACGTTCCATTATTCGGCGCTGAAAATCGTCGAAATAGCCCTCGGGCACGGTCATGCCGTTGCTCTTGGGAAGTTTGATATTGTCCGGTTTATTCATATTCTTTGTTTTAGACTCGGAAAATGGCCTAAGGTTTAACGAGATTTAAGAAATTGTTCGATTTTCTTCACCGCGAAATGGTAGGTTGCTTTCAGGGCGCCGACCGTGGTTCCGGTTATTTCGGCGATTTCCTCATATTTCATGTCGTCGAAATATTTCATGTTGAACACCATTTGCTGCTTGGTGGGGAGCGATTCAATGGCTTGGCGGAAGAGTTCGTGGGCCTCGTCGCCGTCGAAATATTCGTCGGCCTCGAGTGTGCCGGCGGTTGAGAGGCCTTCGTCGTTTTCGGCGTCGAGGCTTGTTGTTTGTCGCCGCTTCTGCTTGTCGAGGTGGGTCAGGGCCTCGTTCAGAGCGATTTTGTGGAGCCAGGTCGAGAGTTTGGCGTCGCCCCGGAAATCATCCATTGCAGCCCAGGCTTTCATGAATGTGTTCTGCAGCAGGTCGTCGGTGTCGTCGTGGTCGTTGACCAGGCGGCGGATCTGCCAATAGAGCGGCTCGCTGAACTGCTTGAGCAGGTCGGCGAAAGCTTCGCGGCGCGTCAGCGGGTCGCGCAGTCGGTCTTCGAGCGAACGATTATCCATAGATTGATGCCTGAGGTGAACTCTTAACTATTGAATTAGGCCAAATTGAGATAGATGTTCGATACTTTCACGCGGGCTCTCCTTAATAGTGCCGATTATCAGTTCAACATCATAATCGTCAATCTTGCCTAAAAAGTTCCACTCATTGAACTTATGCTGTCGGGCGGTTTTCAGTTGCACACAATCAACGAATGAGTCGTGTTTGAGAAACGGATATTTCGATTGTTGAATCGGCATATGATACATTTTAATGTGTGCCGGAAGATTTTTGTTAATCTGGGAGTTGATTATAACACCCCCATATGCCACTCCGTTTGAATCAAAACCAAGAACAACAAAATACTTGTTGCGTGAAACATCGCCCGGTTTGGGCTTAATGCCATTTTCTTTCGTCATGGTGATTTCATAGACATCACCAACACGAACGGTCTTGGCTGCTAACCGGGAAATATCACCTTCGCTAATTGCGTCTGAAATCTTCATTAGTTCAACGACGAATCAATTTGTAACTGTTCCTGAATATATTCAAGAATGGAGTCGTCGGCATTCATGACTTTCGCCATCGAAACAGGAGAAATGATGTTGGTGCCATGAAGACCACGATTCGCCTCCTCCCATGCTGAATCGTGTGACTTCTTCATTAGTTGTCCGAAGGTCATTGATTCATGTTCTTCAATAGATTGATCCAGAGCATCAATTTCAGACTTGGAAAGAAAGTTAATGTTTGCCTCTCTCTTTGGGAGCAAAACGTTGGGGGCATCTTCGCCGGCAAATTCAACCACGCGAGCAAGTTCCTCTGACAGCATCATTCTGGGGCGTTCCAGTTCTTTTATGGCATCATAAAGATGAGAAGGAACCGGCCCATATTTAAGAGCGCAAAATTCATCGGGTACGATTCCGCTACCCCACTTTGCAAGATGTTTCATTTCTGCAAAATAGAGTATTTTGAAAACATGGTAGAAGTCAATTCCGCCGGTTTTACAGAGAATATACAGAACCAGTTCTGAGAGTTTTTTGCTGTTAAAATTCGTCATATAGTGTCCGTTGGTTAGCTAACGTATGGGCCTTAATGCGTTTTATTTCAGTATGCAAATATACATAAAATAATTTAGATTGCCAAATTTTTCAGATGGGGGGAAGATGAATTAGCGGAAAGAGCGGGCCTCGGAGGCGGAGAGGAGGGCGGAGAGGATGTTGGCGGTGGCGGAGCGGTTGCCGGGGGGAATGAGGTAGTCGCGGCGGTATTGCTCGCGCTCGGGTTTGAGCGGGTCAACGCCGTTGATAACGTTGAGAATGAACTGCTCGATGTTGTGGCGGGTGTGGCCGTGGTAGTGGAGCGCATGGGCGCGCAGGTGCATTTCGTTGTAGCCTTTGCTATAGTCGGCGCCGGGCCGCTCCAGATACATGACCGGATTGCCGGTGAAGAGATACTCCATTGTAAACGAGCCGCAATCGTGGATCATCGCGTCGGAATGTTTGAACAGCCCCAGATAGGTGCCGGTCTCGAATTGGCTCCACTCAACCTGCGACCAGCGGTTATAATAATCGTCGGTGGCCTCCTTGCCCCAATATTTTTCGAGTTTTTCGCGCAGCCATGGATGCGGCTTGAATGCCCACTGAATGCGGTCGGAGTATTTTTCGGCCAGCTCGAGCATCAGCGGCCCGGTGGTCATGAAGGTTGAGAGCTGCATCCAGTCGTCGGGGTCGATGGTGTGGTGTGGGGCAAAGATTATGCGTTTCTTTCCGGGCGAGGGCTTCCAGACGTCGGCCACCCGCTCCTTTGGAGTGAGCAGCTCGTCCATTACGGGCAGGCCCGTTGCCAGGCCGTTGACGGCGTGATTGCTGTTGAGCTTGCGGTAGGTTTGGAGGTTGAGTTGGTTTTCATAGTAAACCTGCCAGCAGTGGTTAATCAGCGGCACGTTGGTGGCCCACTGCTCGGTTGAGCTGCGCATGGAGTAGATAACGTAGCAGAACAGCGCGCGGCGGTTGCGTCCGAACTTGTGGGCCGGGATGCATGACCCTTCGTAGGGGTGCTGGAAAAATATGATGTCGGGATTCAGGGCGTCGCAAATGGTTTCGTCGGCGCCGAGTTCCCGGTAGGCGTAGCCTTGCTTTTCGAAATATTCGCGCAGCTCGGCGCGCGAGTCGTTTTCGCGCATGATGATGATTGCCAGCTTGGGGTCGAAGCGCGGGTGACTGAGCATGCTTCGATAGAGCGACTCGGTTTTCCACGAGGCGAGATTCGACAGGGCGAACACTACCGATATGCGCTCCTTGCGGCGCACCCGGGCGGCTTTGACGCGGATGAGCACAGTGCGGTAATACCACCAGAACAGCGTGTCGGGCAGGTTCTTGAGCCAGTTAAGGGCTTTTTTGACTTTTTTTGATCTCATTTCAACTTATGCGAAGAGGGCGAGAATGTAGGCCGCAACCCAGCGGCGCAGCTTGTTGCGGGCCGATATGCCTTTGCGATGCTGTTTGTCTAAGCGCGGGCGGCCGGGGTGCACATCGCCGCCGTTGGCTTTGAGGGTTTTCATTGTGCGGAAGATTTCGCCGAGCGGTTCGCCGCCGAGAATCATAGAGCAGAGCGCGCGGTTATAGCCATAGCGGAAATTCTCGGCCAGGCCGCGGGCAACTTGCGGCGCGTTGAAGCCGGCCGCTTCGATTTGGCGGGCGATTTCGAGCATGCGGAGCAGGTAGCCGCGATAGGCCGCCGCGATGGCCGACAGGCGCGATGGGTCGCTCAGGTGAAGCGCGCTGCCGGGGCGCTGGTGGTAGAGATAGAGCGCGCGGTCAACATAGAGCACACGCGGATTCCGCAGCATTGCCTGCCAGGTCATTATGATGTCCTCGCCAACCGAGTAGCGCGGGTCGAAACGGAGGTTGGCGGCGCAAAGAAACTCGCGGCGGTAAATGGTTGAGCAGGCGCCATGGTGCGAGGGCGGACCGGTGAGGCCGTTGGTGCGCCTGACGAACTCGGAGGCCGGGCAGACAAAGAAATCCGCTGCCTGCAGGTCGGCGCCGGGAACATTGGCCGTCAGGGCCTGATATTGCGCCGGGCTGATTTCGCGGAAGGTGAATTTGACCAGGTCGGCGCCGGTGCGCTCCGCTTCGATGCACATTGGCGGGAGCGAATCGCGCAGCATAATGTCGTCGCTGTCGATGAAGTAAACGAACCGTCCGCGCGCCAGGTCGAGGCCTGAGTTGCGCGCCGCCGAAACCCCGCGATTTTCGGTGCGCAGGGCCGTTATCGAGCCGGGGTAGCGCTGCTGCCACGAGCGGGCGATTTCGAAAGTGTTGTCGACCGAGCCGTCGTCGACCACAATCAGCTCCCACTCCCCCGCCGGCGCGTTGCCGAACTGATGCTCAACAACGTTGCGTATGGCAAAGTCGAGAAACTGCGCCGTGTTATAGGCCGGCATTACAACGCTCAGCTGAGGAACAGTTCTTTCCATTGGGCGGCAATGTTGCTGATTGAAAGTTGGCGCAGAAAAGGCTTTTGCCCGGCAATGATTTCGCTGCGCAGGTCGGGCGAAGCCATCAGCTGGGATAGCTGAAGGGCATAGTTGTGGTTGTTGCCGGGCTGAATGTCGATGCCGCGGCCGTCGGCCAGCAGCTCGCGCACTCCGGCGGTGCACCCGAAGGCAATCGGCACCACGCCATATTGCATTGCTTCGACTATGGCCATTGGCCATCCCTCGAACTCCGACGTCATGCAAAGAATCGAGGCGGTTTTCAAATAGTCGGCGGGATTGGCCGAAAATCCGCAGAACTCAATGCACTCCTGCAGACCCAGCTCGGCGGCCAGGCGCTGCAGATTGGCGCGCTCCGGGCCGTCGCCAACAATGCGGAGCTTCCAGCCGGGATGCGAGCCGGCTATGGTAGCGTAGATGTTGAGCAGGCGGTCAACCCTTTTGTCGGCAAACGACAGGCGCCCCAGATAGAGCACCTCGCGCCGCTTCCGGTCAGGGCTGATCTCAACCGGCTCTCCGGCCGGATTATAGATTGCAATGAACTTAGAGGCGAGGGTGGGGTAGAGCGCGGCAAGTTGGTCGCGGTAGCCGGCGCAGAGAGTAACGAACGCGTCGACCCCGGCTGCTGTCAAGCCGGTGCGTCGGGCATAGCGGCGCGAATAGGTGTGGAGCAACTTTTCGCGCATGTGTTTGAGCAGAAACCACTTTCCGTAGGCCAGCCGGTCGGCTTCATTGCCGTGGAAACTGTTTTTCAGTCCAACTTGAAAGAACGGAACGCTATGGAGATGATAAATCACCTTGCCGGCAGGATTGAGCGCGGCGCGCAGCAGCGGAATGTCGGCGAACTCGTCGCCGATAAGCCAGAGAATGTCGCCGCCCAGCGGACGAATCAGCTCCGCCAGCATGCGGCTGGTTGCTGACGAATATCGGGCAAGGGGAAAGTTGGCAATCACCACTTCGCTATAGAGCGAGTCGACGCGCCGGCGGCATTTTTCAACCACCCGGCTGGTTATGAGGATGAACTCGAAACCGTGGGGGCGCAGGGCGTCCACGAGCGTGTCGGTGACTCTTTCGGCTCCACCGCCGAGATAGTTGGGGATAACGGTGATTACGCGTTTCATCGGTCAGAATCCAAGTTTGATTAAAGAGCCGAGGCCGTAGGCAACGAGCAGGCGGCGGCGCTTGACCGCAGGGGGCATCAGGGCTTTGTCGTAGAATGGAGTGAAGCGCGGACGCCCCGGGTGCACATCGCCGCCATAGCTGCGGTAGAGCCTCATGGCGCGGGCAATGGTTGAGAGCGGGTAGCCTTTAACGATCAGGTCGATAATCGAGTGATAGTAGCCGAACATGTAGTTGCGCTGAGTGTTGCGCAGGATTTTTTCGTTCATCAGGTCGGCCTGCTTTATGCGGTCGAGAATCGAAATCATTTTGCCGCTGAACTCAATGCGGTGGAACTGATAGCGCTCCTCGCGCTCAACATTTTCGGCGTGCGATATGCTGCCGGCGCGCTGATGGTAGAGAAACAGCTGAGCCGGAGTGTAGGCAACGGTTTCTACGTAGGGCATCGCGCTCCAGGTCAGTGCTTCGTCTTCGCCGATGGTCAGGGTCGGGTCGAAGCCGAGGTTATTGTCGGTCAGCAGCCTGCGCTTATAAATGGTCTGCCATGTGCTGGTGTGAATCATTGGGCGCGACAGGCCATAGGTCTTTTCCATAAACTCACGGATGGTGTAGTGCTCAACGTCGGCAGCACTGATTTCAGCCGGCGGAACATTGCCGGCCAGGGCGGAATACTCCTCAGATGAAATCTGGCGGAAAAGGAACTTAATCGCGTCGGGGTCAGCCTCCCGGGTGAGTTCCAGAAGCCGGCTGAGCGAGCCGCTCCGAATCAGGTCGTCGCTGTCGGCAAAATAGACGTAGCGGCCACGGGCGGCGGCCAGACCGGTGTTGCGCGCGGCGGAAGCGCCTTGGTTTTGAGTGCGTATGAGCCTGACGGATTGAGGAAAGCGAGCGCTCCAGGGCTCCACCTCCAGGTGAGAGCCGTCGGTCGAACCGTCGTCGACCACAATCAGCTCCCACTGCTCGGGCGGCATGGTCGAGAACTGGCCGTCGACAATGTTTTTTAGCGTTGCGGGCAGATAGCTGCGGGTGTTATAGACCGGCATGATGACGCTGATGAGGGGAGCGGGAGCGTTGGTCATTGGATGTTGATGAGTTTGTGGGTTTGCAGGGAGAGGCGCCAGCGCGGGTGGGCTTTAAGCCATTCAACGCATTGGGCGGTGTTGGAGCAGCTTAGCGGCTGCAGGCAGTAGGCGCTCGCCGGCGGCAGCTGGGCGGCCAGGGCTTCGGGGTCGGCATCGGGGGTGAGCACCACCTTTAGCTCGTCGATGCGCGTAATGCCGAAGGGAGGTGTTTTGGGTGAGCAGGTGACCCAGTCAACGTTTGGCGGCAACGGCAGCGAGCCGTTGGTTTCAACGTGGACGCGTCGGCCGGTGGCTTTGACCGCTTCGACCAGCGACTCGGTCAGTTGCATGGCCGGTTCGCCGCCGGTGAAGATTACGGTCTGAGCCGGATAGCGGCTAATGGCGTCGACTATTTCGCTCTCGGTCATTTCGGTGAAGCGGGCAAAGTCGGTGTCGCAAAACGGACAGGCGCGGTTGCAGCCGCTCAGCCTCACGAACACTGCGGGAACGCCGGTGTGGACGCCCTCGCCCTGGAGCGAATAGAAGATTTCGTTAACGCGCATCAGTCTTTAATGTAGCTTGCGGTGTTGCCTTCGCTCTCCTGAACGTCGACGCGCACCGCGGTTGGAATTTGGTCGCAAATCCAGCGCGCAATGTTTTCGGCGGTCGGGTTGAAGGGCAGAACGTCGTTGAGGTTGGCGTGGTCGAGGCGCGAAAGAATCGTTTCCTTGATGTGGGTGAAATCCTCAACCATGCCGTTGGCATTGAGCGTGGGGCTCTCGCAGGTAACGGTTACTATCCAGTTATGGCCGTGAATGTTGGTGCACTTGCTGGGATAGTCAAGCTGCAGGGAGTGGGAGGCGGAGATTTCTAATCTTTTTGTGACTCTATACATAGCTGGGGGAGTTCGTTGACTTTGGTCAGGCCGATTGATTCGGCAATGGGGAGCATGAATTCATAGGCCGCCTGGCGATCGTTGGGAATCTTTCCGTCGAGAATGGCTTCCTTAATGGCCTCCTTGAGTTCCTTGATGGGCTTGGAGGGAGGGATGTTGAAGATTTCCATGATGTCGTTGCCCGAAATCGGCGGCTGAAAGTTGCGGATGCGGTCGCGCTCCTCGAGTTCAACGAGTTTGCGGCGCACCAGGGCGAAATTGTCGAGGCATTTTTTCAGTTTTTCGGGGCGTCCGGTGGTGATGTCGGCTTCGCAGAGGGTCATGAGCGAATCGATGTCGTTGCCGGCGTCGAACAGCAGGCGACGCACCGCGCTGTCGGTTACGATTTCCTCGCTCAGCACAATTGGGCGCATGTGGAGCTCGACCATCAGCTGCACGAACTTCATCGGCTCGCCCAAGGGCAGGCGCAGGTCGCGGAAAATGGAGGGCACCATTTTCGCGCCGACAAAGTTATGGTTATGGAAAGTCCAGCCGATTTTCGGGTCCCAGCGCTTGGTGCGCGGTTTGGCAATGTCGTGGAGCAGGGCGGCCCAGCGCAGCCACAGGTCGGTTGACTTTTCGGCCACCTTGTCGAGCACTTTCATGGTGTGGTCGAAGTTATCCTTATGGGCGCGGCCGTTGACAACGTCGACCTTCTGCATCTCCTCCAGCTCCGGCAGAATATAGTGGAGCAGGCCGGTTTCGAGTAGCAGACGCCAGCCGATCGAGGGCTTGGGGGCCTTCATGATTTTGTTGAGCTCGTCGGCTATGCGCTCGCGCGAAATGATTTCCAGACGCGATGCGTTGCGGCATATTCCCTCGTAGGTTGCCGAGTTGATTGCAAAGCGCAGCTGCGTTGCGAAGCGCACCGCGCGCATCATTCGCAGCGGGTCGTCGGAAAAGGTGATGTCGGGGTCGAGCGGCGTGCGCAAAACGCGGCGCTCCATATCTTCCAGGCCGTTATAGAGGTCAACCACCTCGCCGAAGCCTTCGGCGTTGACGCGCAGGGCCAGGGCGTTGACCGTGAAGTCGCGGCGCGAAATGTCGTCTTCGAGCGTGCCGTCTTCAACAACCGGTTTGCGAGAGTCGTGGCTGTAGCTTTCGCGGCGTGCGCCAACGAACTCCAGCTCCAGGTCGCGGGTGGTTACTCGCGCGGTTCCGAAATTCTTGAATACGCTCAGGTGGGCGCCGCGTCCGAGCAGTTTGGCCACCCGGCGGGCCAGCTCGATGCCGGAGCCCACGGTTACGAAGTCAATATCCTTGCTTTCGCGCTCGAGGAGGCAGTCGCGAACGTAGCCGCCAACGGCGTAGGCCTCGAGGCCGAGGCTGTCGGCAGCGTTGCCGACCAGGCGGAGAACCGCAATGTCTTTTTCGGGAACGTTCATATCAGCGCGGTGATTTCTTCGGGTGCGTTGGTTATTTGGCGCAGGCCGGCGGGGGTGACTACGTAGGTGTTTTCGATGCCGATGGCTCCGAAGCCGGGAATAACGAACTTCGGCTCAATGGCAATCACGTTGTTTTCAACTAAAACCGCCTTTGAGCGCGGGGCCAGAACGGGCTGTTCGTTAACGGTAATGCCGATGCCGTGGCCAACGAATCCGGCGTGCTGGCGGTGGCCCATGAAATAGTTTTCGAGCTTGAACTCGCGGGCGATTTCAACGGCCAGTTCGTAGAGCGCCTTGGCTTCAACGCCGGGGCGGCCAGCCTCGGCCAGGCGGCGGCAAATGGTTTGGGAGCAGCGCCAGGCGTTGAGCACTTTGGGGTTGAGGTCGGCGGCGGACTGCGCGTTGACATACATGCGGGTCATGTCGGTCATGTAGCCGTTGAAGCAGCCGTTCATGTCGACCATAACAACCGCGCCGGGCTTGATTTCCTCGCCGCTGGCGCCCACAGGGAGCGCCGGGCTGATGCCCTGGCCGCCCATGGCGAAATCGTAGGGCGACGGCGCATCGGCGTTGTCGCCGGTGAGCACCGAGCCCATGTGGAGTTCCATGGGGCCGTTGACGCGGAAAATGCCCAGACAGCCGTGGAGCCGCAGCGAATATTCGATAGCGGCCTGCAGCTCAATGTCGGTCATGCCGGTGCGGAACAGCCGGGGAATCTGCTCGTAGACTGCGGTTTGCTTAATGCCGTCCTCCTCCAGCAGGGCTATTTCCAGCGGGGTTTTGACGGCGCGGGCGTTCATTATGGCGGGAGTGATATTCACCGCCTCGTTGGCGCCTAAGGCCTTTTTCAGGCGTTCGGCGTCGGCCCATGTCAGCTGGCCCAGTTCCAGGCCGAGGCGGTCGATGCCGCCGGGAAAATCGCCGGCAATATCTTCGGGTTTGCGGATATATTTTACTCCGCTGCCGGTGAGTTCGAGCGGACGTTTGATGTAGTATGTGGGTTCCTCGCCCGGAACCAGCATTATGTAGCCGGCAAAAACGCGGCCGGTCAGATAGAGCAGGTTAGCACCGTCGGCTATGAGCGACGGAACTTCGAGGCCGAGCTTTGCGATTCGCAGCTCCTGCTCGCGGGCGGGGATTAAACAGATTTCGGAGTTCATTGATTTGAGTAGGGTTCAAAAATGAAGCCAATTTTTTCCAGACCTTCAACGCGCTCGGGGCGCATTATGTGGCGCAGCCGCAGCGGCGCGCCGTTGGTCATGGTGAAGTCGGAATAGAGAGTGTCGAGTGTTTCAAAGGTGGCGCCCGAGCCGCTTCCGCGCCAGTTGCCGTAGAGGTCGGCCAGGGTGATGCAGAAAGTGTCGGTCAGCAGCTCCAGGTGGCCCGAATCGGCAGGCTGCTGGCTCTGCACTTCAATCCAGAGGTTTGAAAAGGCGTAGTCGTTGGTGTGGCGCACAACTAATTTCAGCCGACCCTGAGCCATGGAGTCCTCGATTTCGGGCATATACACAAAACTATTGCCATAGGCCCAACCTTCGGTCGGGTCTATGGTCGAGAAGCAGCTATAGCTGTTGGGGCTGTAGGAGCAGGAAGCCAGAGCGGCCGCCGCAACAATCAGGGCGATTGCGCTACTCTTTCGGGTCATTGCTTTTTGGCTGGGCGGGCTTTTTGCGTTTTTTCTTCTTTTTCTTTTTGTTGTCGAAGCGGTTAATGTTGTCTTGGTCGAGCAGGTCAACCTTGCGGTTGGCGCGCGCTTCGGCTTCGACTTCTTCGTCGCGACGCAGGTTAAGGGGCTTTTCGCCGGCCTTGTTGAGCTGAATTATTTCCCAGGCGCGCTCGCGGTCAATAACAGTGAGGTTGGCCGGAATCTTGCGGTCGGTGGAGTAGGCGATTTCGCCCTTGAATATGTCCGCCTTGAAGAAATACCAGGTGGCATCGGCCGTTTCCAGGTGAATGTCCTTGGGGGGCAGTTTGCGGCCGGCTTCAATGTAGGCGTCGACTTCGAAGTTCAGGCAGCATTTCAGCTTGGCGCACTGGCCGGCCAACTTCTGGGGGTTGAGCGAAAGGTCCTGAAAACGGGCCGCGCCGGTCGAAACGCTAACGAAGTTATTGATCCAGGTCGAGCAGCAGAGCGGGCGGCCGCAAGGACCTATGCCGCCGATGCGTCCGGCCTCCTGGCGCGCGCCGATCTGGCGCATTTCAATGCGCACCTTGAACGTGTCGGCCAGCACTTTGATGAGCTGGCGGAAGTCAACACGCTCGTCGGCAATGTAGTAGAAAATCGCCTTCTGGCCGTCGCCTTGAAATTCAACGTCGCCGATTTTCATGTTCAGCCCGAGCTCGTCGGCTATTTTGCGGGCGCGAATCATGGTTTCCTCCTCGCGGTCGCGGCTCTCTTCGTATTTTTCGATGTCGGCCGGTTTAGCCAGGCGGAACAGGCGCTTGAGTTCCGAGTCGCGGCGCACTCCGGCGCGCTTCATCTGAATTAGCACCAGCGGACCGGTCAGCGTTACCTGGCCGATGTCGTGGCCGGGGTTCGACTCAACGGCAACCATGTCGCCCTTGTTAACCTCCAGGCCGAGCGAGTTCAGAAAGTAGCCCTTGCGGGTGTTTTTGAACTGAACTTCAACTATGTTGCACTGCTGCATAGCACCCGGCACGTCGTCGAGCCAGTTATGGCACTGCAACTTGCCGCGCGGATTGGCAACCGGCTCGTTGTGGTGGCGGATTTCGCTGTCGGGAATGAGTGAAAGGTCGTTGTCGTCCATCATTTGGCGAAGGCTACTGAACGGGTTTCGCGGATAACCGTTATTTTCACCTGACCCGGATAGGTCATTTCATCTTGAATCTTCTGGGCGATTTCGGCCGAGAGCTTTTCGGTTTCGGCGTCGTCGA
>CAZDVP010000026.1:0-17986 GCA_964508865.1 uncultured Bacteroides sp.
GTGGTCTAAAGGGCAGATTTGTTGGTTTGTTGTGGCGGGCAGGGGGTGAAGATTTGGGTGCGTCGGAGATTTTGTGTAATTTTGCGCCGCAATTTCAATTATTCATCATGAGACTTTTTCGACAAATTGCTCTTGCAGGGCTACTTACCGGTTGCCTGGCGGCCAATGCCCAAACCGACACGCTGCGCCTTTCGCGCCAGGAGTGCGTGGCCATAGCCCTCAACGAGAGCCAGACGCTCAAGGTTGCCAACCTTGAGGTCAAAAAGACGGACTATTCCAAAAAGGAAGTGCTGGCCAATCTCTTTCCGGCCATAGATTTTACGGGGGCCTATCAGCGCTCAATCGAGCTGCAGAGCATGAGCATGAACATGGGCGGCATGACCCAGACAATCAAAATGGGCACCGACAATAACTGGAATCTCGGCTTTGCGGCGTCGATGCCTCTGATCAATGCTTCGCTCTGGAAGTCAATCGGCATTTCCGACAGCCAGATTCTGCAGTCGCTCGAAAGTGCGCGCGCATCGCGTCTTGACCTTGTAAACAATGTCAACAAGGCCTACTATGCGTTGCTGCTGGCCATTGACTCGCGCGAGGTTATCCGCCAGAACTACGACCTGGCCAAGCTCAACGCCGAAATCTACGAAAGCCAGTTCAAGGCCGGCACCGCGTCGGAATATGATATGCTTCGTTCGCAGGTGCAGGTAACCAACGTGGAGCCTGAATTGCTGCAGGCCGACATTGCCGTGCGCCAGTGCCAGCTGCAACTGGCGGTTCTGATGGGCATCGAGCCCACGGCCACGTTGATGCCCACTGTTGGGCTGAGCGACATGCAGCAAACAATGTATGGCTACTACTTAGGCAACGACCGCTCGCTGCGCGACAACACCTCGCTGCGTTCAATCGACATCAGCCGCAAGCTCGCCGCCCAGAACGTAACCCTCCAGAAAATGGCGTGGATCCCTACCTTGGCCGCCTCGTTTAATCTCAACTGGAACGCCATGAGCAACGGTAGCCCGTTTTCAAACCAGCGTTTTAACCCCTATTCGAACGTTGGAGTGGCCCTGCAGATTCCGATTCTGCACGGCGGCGCCAAGTATCAGAAACTGCGCCAGGCAAAATTGCAGCTCACCCAGCTCAACCTTCAGCGCGAAACCCTGGTCAACTCGCTGAACATGCAGGTCGACCTGGCTCTCGACAACATCAACCGCCAGGTGAACCAGATTTCATCGAGCGAGCAGGGCATGAAAACCGCCGCCAAAGCCCGCGAAATCATGCAGAAAAGTTTTGAAATCGGCGCGGCAACCTATCTGAACCTCCGCGACAGCGAAATGGCCCTGACCTCGGCTCAGCTGGCCTATTATCAAGCGATTTATAATTATTTAGTGAGCACCAGCGAACTCGACACTCTTTTAGGACGCGAAGAAGCTCTCGGAATCCAAAATAACCAATCACGATGAAAAAGTTTTTCCTCCCGGCCATTATAGCCACAGCGCTCTGTGCGTCATGTTCTTCCAAAACCGACGACGCATCGAAGCAGACCAACGAAGTCGCTCTGCCCAAAGTTAAGGTAGAAACGGTCCAGGCCCGCACAGTTGACCAGACAGGTACCTATACGGCCACTGTTCAGCCCCAGATTCTCAACAATATATCGTCGGCAATTCCGGGCCGCATAAAGGAGATTCTCGTTGACGAAGGCCAGCAGGTTTCGGCCGGCCAGACGGTTGCGATTCTCGACGATGTAAACACTTTTTCCTACGAAACGCAGGTCGACAACGCCCGCGCCAATCTCAAGAACGTTGAGCTGAACTATAACCGTGCGCTCGAGCTCTTCAACATTGGCGGCGGCACCAAGCAGCAGGTCGACGCCATGGAGATTCAGCTGACCAATGCCAAAAACGCGCTCGCCCAGGCCGAACGCACCCTGCGCAACGCCCGCGAGAACACCGTTTTGACCTCGCCGATTTCAGGCGTGGTTACGGCGCGCAACTATGACCCGGGCGACATGGCGGCCAATCTGCCTATCGTAACCGTTGCCCGCGTCAAACCGGTCAAACTGGTAATCAACGTGACCGAAACCGACTATCCGAAAATCCACAAAGGCATGCCGGCCACCGTTAAGTTCGACACCTATGGCGACGAAGAATTCACCGGAACCGTTTCGACGGTTATGCCCACGGTTGATGCCGCCTCGAGAACTTTCGGCGTTGAAATCACATTGGCCAACAATGACTCGCGGGTGCTTCCCGGCATGTTTGGCCGCGTAACGCTCAATCTCGGTTCGGCCGAGCGCGTCGTTGTGCCCGACAAGGCTGTGGTCAAGCAGCAGGGTTCAGGCAATCAATACGTCTACGTTCTCAACCCCGACGGTTCGGTGAGCTACAATCAGGTTGAGCTCGGCCGCCGCCTCGGCGCTGAATATGAGCTGCTGAGCGGCGTTGAGTCCGGCTCGCAGGTGGTTGTCAGCGGTCAGACCAAACTTTCAAACGGAGCTAAAGTCGAAGTTGCCAAATGAGTATCTACGGTTCCGCAGTCAAGCGCCCTATAACGACGCTGCTCTGCTTCGTCACGGTTATTATTCTCGGCTTGTTTTCGCTGACGAAACTGCCGATCGACCTCTTTCCGGACATCGACACAAACACCATCATGGTCATAACCATGTATCCCGGTGCGAGTGCAAAGGATATTGAACAGAACGTTACCAAACCGCTCGAAAACACCCTCAACTCGGTTGAACACCTGAAGCACATAACCTCCACCTCGCGCGAGAACACTTCGGTAATCACCCTCGAGTTCGAGTATGGCTACGACATCGACGTGCTCACCAACGACGTTCGCGATAAACTCGACATGGTCGCGTCGCTGCTGCCCGACGACGTTAACAATCCGATTATCTTCAAGTTCTCGACCGACATGATTCCCATTTGTCTGCTTTCGGTCGAAGCAACGGAGAGTATGCCGGGACTCTATAAGATTCTCGACGACAATGTGGCCAACCCTCTGGCGCGTGTCGACGGCGTCGGAACGGTTTCGATTTCCGGCGCTCCCAAGCGCGAAATTCATGTTTATGTCGACCCTCAGCGCCTGGAGGCATATAATCTTTCGGTCGAGCAGATTTCGAACGTAATCGGTGCGGAGAATAAGAATGTGCCCGGCGGTTCGTTCGATATCGGCTCAAACACCTATGCCCTGCGCGTTCAGGGCGAGTTCGAGTCGACTTCGCAGCTGCGCGACATTCCGGTTGGCAGCTTCGGCGGCAAAATCGTTTATCTGAGCGACGTTGCCCGCGTTGAGGACTCGCTCGAAGAGCGCACCCAGCAAACCTTCAACAACGGCCAGGAAGGTGCGATGATTGTTATTCAGAAGCAGTCGGGCGCCAACTCCGTTGAAATTTCAAAGAAGGTGATGAAAATGTTGCCGCAGCTCCAAAAGAACCTGCCCAGCGACATTAAAATCGGCGTTATCATGGACACGTCGGATAACATCCGGAACACCATTGCCTCGCTGGTCGAAACGGTGCTCTACGCGCTGCTGTTCGTAATGGTGGTTGTGTTCATTTTCCTGGGCCGCTGGCGCGCCACGATGATTATCGTAATCACTATTCCGATTTCGCTCATCGCGTCGTTTATCTACCTCTACGCAACGGGCAATACGCTCAACATCATATCGCTGTCGGCGCTGTCGATTTCAATCGGCATGGTGGTCGACGACGCTATCGTGGTGCTGGAGAACGTGACGACCCACATTGAACGCGGCTCGGCCCCCCGCCAGGCCGCGGTTCACGGCACCAACGAGGTTGCCGTTTCGGTTATCGCGTCGACCCTAACGCTGATTGCCGTGTTCTTCCCCCTGACTCTGGTAACCGGCATGACCGGCGTTATGTTCCGTCAGCTCGGCTGGATGGTAACCATCATGATGATTATTTCAACCACCTGCGCGCTGACCCTGACCCCGATGCTCTGCAGCCAGTGGCTGCGCCTGCGCAATCCCGGAGCCGAAGGTCGCCTCAAACGCACATGGTACACACCCATTGCCCATGCCCTCGACCGCTTCGATGCCGGCTATGCCGGTTTGCTTGCAAAGGTTGTGCGTCACCGCGGCAAAACCATTATTGTCTGTCTGGCAATCTTCGTGGGCTCCATTTTCCTGATGCGCGGGGTCGGAACCGAGTTCATTCCTACTCAGGATAACTCCCGCATCGGCGTTAACCTCGAGTTGCCGATCGGTTCGCGCGTTGAGTATGCTCGCGAGGTTACTGCCCGCCTCGACAGCCTCTGGCGTGCAAAGTATCCCGAAATCCTCGTTTCGAACTACACGGTCGGCCCCGCCAGCTCCGACAATACTTTTGCTTCGCTATCCGACAACGGCGCCCATATCATTTCCATGAATATCCGTCTGGTCAACCCCAAGGACCGCAAGAAAGGCATTGTTGAGCTCGCCAAGGAGATGCGCGCCGATATCAACGATAACTTCCCCGACTTCAAGAAGGTGCAGGTCAACGTTGGCGGTGGCGGCGGTGGCCTCGGCGGTCAGAGCAAGGTTGACTTTGAAATCTATGGCTACGATTTCGAAACAACCGACAGCATTGCCCGCTCGCTGAAGCAGATTCTCACCGCCATTCCCGGAACTGCCGACGTTACCATTTCGCGCTCCGACTATCAGCCCGAATATCAGGTTGACTTCGACCGCGAAAAGCTTTCGATGTATGGCATAAACCTCCAGACCGCCGCCTACTATCTGCGCAACCGAATCAACGGCGCAACCGCCTCGCAGTTCCGCGAGGACGGCGAGGAATACGACATCAAGGTTATGTATGCCCCCGAACATCGCACCCAGATTTCCGACATCGAGAATATCCTCGTTTACACGCCTTCGGGCCAGGGAATCCGAATCAAGGAGCTCGGCACAGTTGTTGAGCGCTTCACTCCGCCAACCATCGAGCGCAAGGACCGCGAGCGCATAATCACCGTGTCGGCCATTGTCGACGGCGTGCCTATGAGTCAGGTCGTAACCGCCGCGCAGGCCGAAATCGACGATATGCAGCTCCCCGCAGGCGTAACCATCGGTCTTGCCGGTTCCTATGAGGACCAGCAGGATTCATTCAGCGACCTGTTGCTGCTCGGAGTGCTGATTATCATTCTCGTTTATATCGTAATGGCCGCCCAGTTCGAGTCGTTCACCTATCCGGGCATCATCATGACGTCGCTGCTGTTTGCCTTCTCGGGCGTGTTCCTGATTTTGTGGCTCACCGGCCATACGCTCAACGTAATGTCGATGATCGGCGCCATTATGCTTATCGGCATCGTGGTGAAGAACGGCATCGTGCTAATCGACTATATTTCGCTCAACCGCGAACGCGGAATGTCGATTCGTCGCGCCGTTATCGACGGCGGCCGCTCGCGTCTGCGCCCCGTTGTGATGACCACTCTGACCACCATCCTCGGCATGGTGCCCATGGCCTTCGGCACCGGCGAGGGCGCCGAACTCTGGCGCCCCATGGGTGTTGCCGTTATCGGCGGTCTAACTTTCTCAACCATTCTGACGCTGCTGTTCGTTCCGGCGCTCTATTGCGTGTTTGCCGGCAATGGCGTTAAGCGTCAGCGCAAACTCCTTAAACAGAAACTGACCAAATGAAAGCCATATTCATTGCCTACGACCAGGCCCACCACGAACATATAATCGAAATTCTGAACTCCTGTCAGTGTCGCGGCTACACGGCCTTCGGCACTGTGCAGGGGCGCGGCTCCCACGGCGGCGAGCCTCATCTGGGCACCCACGCCTGGCCCTCGCTGGCCGAAGCGATGCTGACCATGGTCGACGACTCGCGCGTCGACACCCTGCTGGAGCGCCTGCGAGCCCTCGACGAGTCGAAGCCTCGCCTGGGCCTGCGCGCCTTCGTCTGGCCCATCACCGCCACCATTTAACTCCCCATTTTCTCGCACTTTCCTTTGGATACGAACAGTAAATATTTTCTCTATATTGATGAATGCGGAGATCAAAATTTAGATAATTTTGATCCGAATTTTCCGATTTTCACTTTGTGTGGAATCCTTGTGCCATTGAGGAATGTCAATGCATTGAATGCGGCGTTCAATAATCTTAAAATTCAAATTTTCGGTAGTAAGGATGTTGTTATTCATTCTGTTGACTTGCGTAAATGGAAGGGCGATTTTAAGATTCTTCGTGATCCGGAGTTGAGAAATCGTTTTTTGCAAGGCATAACCGATATTTTAAAGCAGCACGATGTATATATAATAGTTAGCTGTACGATATTGAAGGAGCAATTGAGCAAATTTTGCGTTCGTGGCGAAGAAGATGATGTTTATGGTCTCTCCCTATCTTATATCTTAGAGCGTGCCATATTTAGTGTTGATAACCAAATTGCTACTAATCCTCAAATCTCTGTGATAGTTGAACAAAGAGGTAGGAAGGAAGACAAAAAGTTGCTTAACTATTATAATGGGTTACGAAATAATGGTACTAAATGGATAAGGCCCGAACGACTTAGAAACAGGATAAGTCAATTTTCTTTTAAAGCAAAAAGGGATAACATTATAGGGCTGCAGATTGCTGACTTAATAGCATATCCGATTACGATACATCTGCTCTACCCTGAAAGAGCAAATTTGGCTTACGAATCTTTTAAGCATAATATTTTTTCCGATTCTGGGCGACTATTAGGCCAGAAGGTTATTCCCCATTGAAACTTTTTGCGGATTTGAGCGTTATAATTTGGAAGTTTTGAAAATTGTTATTATATTTGCACAATAATAAACGGGTAGTTTCCCCACAAAGAAATACTTCGCTTGCGGAAGCAACGATTTTAAGGATCGGAATTTCCGGTTGAAAAGAGCGGCTTAGCCGCTCTTTTTTTGATTAAATGAGCAAGAGCTCGGCCGGAGGGTCGAGCTCTTGTTGTGGGGTAAGGGCGGGTCGGGAATTATTCGGCGACGCCGGCGATTTTCTTGAATTCTTCGAGCGAAACGGTCTTGTCGTCAATGCTGGCGGCATTGCCGATAGCTTCAAAGAGGTTGGCGTTGCTAACCTGTTCGGCGATGTAGCGACGGTTCTTTTCGTCTTTGAGCAGGCTTTCGGCGTAGTTTTTGAGAATTGCTTCGTCGAGGTTGGCCATGCCATATTGAGCGAACTGGCGTGCAGCAGCGTGGGTGGCATATTTCAGCAGGTCGTCTTCGGTCACCTTAACGCCCAGCTGAGCGGCAATGCGGCCGGAGAGGATTTCCCACTTCATGTGGGGTTCTGCCTTGGCGAATTCTTCGTCGATGTTTTCGGCGTTGAGGGTTTCGGGGTTGCGGCGAACGAGCCATTTCTTGAGGAATTCAACGGGGAGCTCGAAGTTGCCGTAGTCCTTCATCAGGGTTTCGGTTGTGGTTTTTTCAAACAGGCTGGCCGAGTTGGGCAGCAGCTGGGCGGCGATGCTCTTTTTGAGGGCTTCCTGATACTGCTCTTCGGTGGTGCAGTCGGCACCGAATGCCATTTTGAAGAATTCTTCGTTGTGTTCGGCGGGCTTGAGGCCGGTGATTTCGTTGATTTTCAGCTCGAAGTCGCCCTGAAGTTTTTCGGCTTCTTCGCGGGTGATCGAGAGCATGGCGGCGAGTTCGGCGGTGTTGCCGTCGGCGGCGGTGTAGGGGTTATAAACAATGGTGTCGCCGGGTTTTGCACCTTCGAATTTGGCGGCCTGTTCGGCGTTTTTGAAGGTCCAGGGAGCAACTATTACGTCGGCTTTTTCAACGTAGCCTTCTTCCTTGCCGAGTTCTTTGATCGAGCCTTTGATGAGGGCACGGTCGGCATATACTTCCAGGGGCTGCTGGGTGCCGTAGCGGCCGGTCAGGGCTTTGTCTTCGTTTTCAACCATTTCGGGGGTTACCTCGATGCGGTAGTAGGGAAGGTGGAGCTCCTTGTTGATTTCAACGTTGATTTCGGGAGCGAAGCCGAGTTCATATTCAAAGGTGTAGTCGGTCTGTTTGTCCAGGTCGAGTTCGGTAATGTTGACCGGGAGGGGTTCGCCGAGAATATCGAGTTTGTTGTCCTGCAGGTAGTCAACAACTGCTTTGTAGACTTCCTGGTTGATAACGTCGGAGGTTGCCTGTTTGCGGAAGCGCTTTTCAACGATTGCCATCGGAACGGCTCCTTTGCGGAAGCCGGGAATGTTGGCGTCGCGACGAATTTTTTTCAGTTCGGCGGTTACTTTGTCTTTGTAATCGCTTTCAACTACGCTAACCGACAGTTTGCCGGTGGTGGAGTTGATTTTGTCGAGTGTAACGTTCATTTTCTAAAATGTATGTCTTGAGTTTTAGTTTTTTGCGTTATGAGCGTACAAAGTTACGAATTTAGGCCCATATGGCCAAAACTTTTATTATTTTTAACGCGTTTAATCAGTAAACCGATTTTTAAGTATGAAGAAAACAATGTTGAAAATTGCGGTTATGCTGGCCCTGGTGGGCGGCACCGCACTGACTGCCTGCAACGGCGCCGCTTCGCTCGGCCGCAAGGTTGAAGGCGAATGGTCCGGCTCGACTATGCGCGTTGACCGCAAGTTGGCCGACGAGATGACAATGACGCCGACCTTCCGTTTCGCCAAGGGTGGCGAGCTGACCATGGTAGCCCAGTTGGGAGTTATGATGCCGGTTAACTCGCCGATCGATTCGCTGGGCACTTCGGCCGTTTCGGCCACTGCAGCCGGCATGGCAACGGTTCGCGGCACCTGGCGCGCCACCGACGATGACGATATCGACCTGACGTTTGATATGTCGACACTCGATATTACCATGGACCCCGACGTTGAATTCGAGCTGGCCAATGTGTGGACCGCATCGGATGTGCCCACAACCCGCACCGTCAGCGAGCCGGTTCGCCGCGCCTTCGTAAAGCAAATGACCGAGGGCATGACCTCCACGCTGAGCAAGCTCGATGAGTTCGACGATGTTCGCATTGACAAATCGGGCAAGCTGATGACTGCCAAGTTCCTCAAAACCAAGCAGACCCTTAGCCGCGTTGCCCAATAATCAACACATATGGGCATGAAAAAAGGGTAAGCTCCCTACATCGCACCTGCTACAACCCACTACCGTTGCTACCTTCCGGTCCTGGCGGAGTTCATGGGGAGCTGGTCGTGTAGGACTTACCCGATTGCAAAGTTACAACATTTCCCCGACATACGCAAATCTTTTTTGCGCGGTCGGGGAAATGTTGCTGTGTGTCAGCGTTTGAGGTCGATGAGTATGGCCGAGCTGCTGTCGTTCGACGGCGCGGGCTTGCCCACCGGAGCATAGAAGTAGGTTGCGTCGCAGAAGGTGTAGGGGCGGCCGTTGTGGATAACGTATTCGCCCTTGACGCTATTGTCGGTAAACGCCACTGCGGCCGAAAGGTGGCCCGGATAGTAGACCAGGGCAACGTCGAGCCCCATCAAATCGCGCACCAAACGCGAAAAGTGAATGGCGTGGTCTTCGCAGTCGCTTTTGGGGTAGAACCATGATTCGTCGGGGAAGAAAGCGCGGTCGCCGCCCCAGATTTCGTCGTCGTAGCCATAGGGGAAGGTCTGGGCCACTTTCAGCAGAATGCTTGCCGCGTCGTGTTGATTCTTGCCGGCGATTGCCTGGCGCAGGGCCGGATAGATTGCGCGCAGCTGCGGGGTGGCCGGCACGTTGCCAAACAGCGCCCACTTGGCGTAGGGGTCGACACCCAGGGTCGACTGCGGGAAATCGTTGTAGAAATCAATCAGGTTCTTGTTGGTGCTGACGCTTAGCTTCAGCGAGGGATAGGAGTGAACGGTTATTTCGCGCGCCGGAGCCTTTTGCACGGCAAAGGCGGGCACCTTGTTGATGGCCATGGTAACGGCCTGCTCGCCCGGATATTTGAAGTTGCTGATATAGAGCGAGCTGTTGTTTGGCTCTTTGAGGTAAAACATCCGGCCGTCGATGAGAAAATACTTATGGTCGTAGATAACGTCGTCGCACTCATACATTGGGTAGAACGCCGAGCCCTCGTAGCCGTAGCGGATGCTGTAGCCGCTCTGCTGCATCAGAAACGCCCACATCAGCCTCGCGGCATTGCTGTTTTTGCCGTAGTAGGTTTCGCTGACTTTGTCGAGCAGCTTAATGTATGCCCAGTCGCAAAGGTCATATTTCGAGCGCGCATCCAGGCAGGCTTTCAGCAGCCCGTCGGAGTTTACGTTCATCAGCTTTTCCAGATTCTGGCGAATAACGTTGTCGGACAGCGAGCCGCTGACCGACAGCGCGGGCATGTCGATTTTCGGCAGGGTGAAGTCGGTGCCATACATCCTGACGGTTTGCGTGCGCACCACCGGCGCTTTCTCCTCCTTGATCGGCACAACGGGCTCGGGCTGAGGCTTAGGTTTGGGGGGAATAACCGTTTGCTTGATCGGTTTGGGCTCCGGTTTCGGCGGAGCGGTTTTTTCTTTTTCCTTTTCTGATTTTTCGTCGTAGTCAATAACCACGGGGCGCGGCTCTATGGGCTTTGGCTTGGGCTTTTCGGGCCTCATTTCAACCCACGGATTTTTCATGAAGTCGAGCATTTCCTTGTTGATTTGCTTGCGGAAATCCTCGAATTCAGTGGCGTTTTCTTTCTTGAAATCGTCGAAGTCCTTTTGCATCGACTTGACGAAATCATCGAAGTCGTCGGCAAAAACAGAAGCCGGAGTGCATGCCATCAGCAGGCATGCACTCAGCTTCAGAGTTTTGTCGTAGAGTCGGTTTTTCATCAGAATACCAGATGCAGGGTGGCTTCCATCATGCGGCCTTTAAACGACTGCTTGAAGCCTTCGTTGATGCCTTCATAGATGTGGGAGTTATCGGTCAGACCCCATGAGTATTTGAAGTCGAACTGAAGGGCTTTGTACTGGAAACCGCCGCCAATCGGCGCATAGAGCTGGAAGGCGTTGGGAAAGTCGAAGCCATATTCATCGTTATGGCCGAAGCCGAGGTCAATGTCGGAATCCTCCTCGCCGCTCCACGAAATGGAGTGCGACAGACCGATAGTCATTTCCAGACCGCCGCACAGGTAGAGCGAAAAATCTTCGCTGACGGGCAGACGGAACTGATAGAGCAGCGGAATCATCAGGTTGTGCTCATTGTCGGTGGGGTCGTCGTTGGCAACATCGCTGGGCACATCGCCGATGAAGTATTGCCAGTACAAACCGGTTATCAGGCCCTGGCCGTAGCCGAAGTAGGGCTGATAGGTGATACCCATCTGGAAACCGTGCATCATCTTGTCCTGTTCGAGCCAGTTGTTGTATTTTTCTCTGTAGGTGCGGCCTTCGCTTTTGATGGAGTAGGTATATTGCTTGTTCACATAGCCGAACGAAATGCCCCATTCGCGTTTGTTATAGTCGGTGTCGAAGGGGTTCCAGCGGCTGCGGTAGTGCGAGGGGTTGGGCAAAACGAGCTTGAACAGCGGGTTGCTTGTGTCGTTGACCTTGAGCTTGCCCTCTTTGTGCTGGCCGCCCGACGACATGGTGATGTTATACGTGCCATATTCCATTTCGCGGGTCAGCGGAGTGAAGCCTATATCGCCTTCGCCCTTAACCGAAACGGTTGCGCCCTTGAGCTCGATGTTGTTCTGGAAAGCGATGAAGTTCACCGATTTCTTCTTGACCACCGAAATGGGCACTACGTCGGCCGTGTGCTGGTCAACCGAAATGTTTTCGTCGAAAACGATGTTGCCGTCGAGTTTGGCAATTACCTTATAAACGCCGAAGGGCAGCTCCTGAAGCACAACGGCCTCGGTGCCCTGGGCCTTGGGCAGCTGGGTAACGGGGTCGTAGACGATAACCTGGGCGTTTTTGCGCGATGCGCGGAAGGTTACGTTGCGCTGCTTGCGCATGTCGTAGGAGAATGCGGTGTGGGCGTCGTCGATTTCAATGCGTTCTTTTTTGCCGAAGGTGGTTGCGCCCGACGAGGGGATTTCCAGCTCGTGTTCGCCCATGTTGACGTTCGAAACTATAACCGGGGTTACGCCGGGAACTTCCTTGCCGTCGAAAATCACCTTCATGCCCGGAGGGTTGGTGTTGATGCTGACGTTGGTGCGACGCGAGTTGATGAACTCGACTTCGTAGATATGGCCGGTTTTGAACACCGGGTTGAGCAGCACGCCGGTGCCGAACTGGGGGTGGTTGATGGTCAGGCGGTTATACTTGCGGCCGGCGTTGGTTCCGCGCACGTGGGCAATGATTGCTTCGCGGCCGTTGATTGTGCGCTGGGTGGGGTTGGTTACCTGCGCTCCTTCAACGTTCACTCGGATGTTGGGGAACTCATTCAGCGGCAGGTTCTTGATGAAAATCACGATTGCGGCGTTGGTCGGGTCGCCGTTTTCGTCGAGCAGATATTTTCCGCCCTGCTGCTGGAAGTAGGTTGTCGGGGCCAGGTCGGCGGCGCCCATGCCCGAGCCGGCGAGGCTGTTGGTCACTTCGGCGCGGTCGCGAAATGTCCCTTCGGAGTATTTGATGCCGTCGTCCTGGGTCTGCGCCGAAAGGGCGAAGCCGAGCAGCGAGGCGAAAATCAGAAAGAGTTTTTTCATTTTAATGACTGTGTGGAGAATGTGAATTTTGGAGTGCGATGATTGGGTGGGGGAGAGAAACAGGTCATTCGGCCGGTTTGCGCCGGAGCTCAACGGAGTAGACTCCGCGCGGCCTGTAGTTTATGCCCGGCAGGGCCAGTGAGCCCATTTCGGGGTGGAAGAGCCTCAGGGTGTCGGCATTGATGCTGTCGGACGACGGAAAGAAGAGCATATAAACCCGCGCCGTGTCGTTGTCGCTCAAAAAGCGGGCGTTGCGGACCGTGTCGCCGTTGATGGTCGGAATAATCATAACGGCCTGGTCTTGCGGAAAAGAGTCGCGGAACTTCAGCGCCATCAGCGCAATGGCCGAGTCGTTGCCGTTGGTGGCATATTTCGACCATGCTATGTTGGAGGCTATGGTGTTCTTGTGGCCCATGTCGTTTTCCGAGCCATAGTAGCCGCAGTCAACCATTTTGAGCGTTTCCAGGTCGGCATCGAGCTTATAGGCCGGGGTCTGGGCTGTTGCCGCAGCAACCAACGCTGCGGCAATCAGTCCGGCCAGTGGTTTCCGTTTGGTAGTCATCGGGTCAGCTGGCTTAGAGGTTAACCGGGAAACGTTCCTTCAACTCTTCGATAGGCACGAAGTCGGGAGTCCAGCTGCGAACGTTGATTTTCGAGCCGTCGCCGGGAACGAGGTTGATTTGCAGGCTCAGGTAGCCAACGTCGGAGTAGGTGCTGGAGTTCCAGTTCTGCTTGATTTCAATCCACATAACGTCGTTTTCAATCAAGCCGCCGGTGTTCACCTTCTGCATGGCGTTGTCTTCGAAGTCAATGTGGGTCCAGCGGTTGCGCTTGAAGCACTTTTCGAGGTTGCCGAGATACTCGGTTTTGGTCTGGGTTTTGTAGACAACGGTTTTGCCGCTGCGGTTTCCGCGCGACTGGAGCACGTCGTCGCTAAACACTCCCTTGGCGTCCTTGCCGGCGAATGAGCCGGTAATGATAATGGCGTCGTCGGAAAAAATCTTCGAAATGTAGCTGAGATCCTGAGTGTGGAAGGCGGTCTGATAGTCTTCCATAAAGGTTAGAATGGAGTAGCGCGAGTCAATGTGCCAGTCGGCGCCGGCGCGGAAAATATCGTCTTCAGCGCGTTTGGTCAACGCAAAGGCCACTGATTTGATTTTCTTTGTGCCTTTTTCAAAGCGGAAAACCAGATTTTCGGTGGTGCTGTGGCGGTCGCGGCTAACTGTTATGGGCAGGCCCTTGCCAATGGTGAACAGGTCGGTTTCCTCAACCGTGTATTCCGGTTTGCCGACCACCTTGATTTTCGATTTTGAGGTGAGCAGTTCGAAAATCTTGTAGCCTTCGGGGGTGAAAAGGTGGCGGACCGATTCGTAGTTCTTGGCTTTGAGCGCCTTTTCAACAGCCTGCATGCTGGCCAGATAGTCGACCGGCGCCGAGGCGAGCTGGTGTTCGGCCTTTTCGGGCGTAACGGTTCGCGAAGGTTTCACGATCGGTTCGGCCGTGTTGGCTGCGGTTGCTGCGCCGGCGGTGGAGAGCTCGGCTTTCTTGGCTGTGTTCTTTTTGGCGTTATACTTGAAGGGCACTTTAACGGCCGCAATGCGGTCCATGTCGAGAATCAGGGCCGATGCGTTCTTGTCCTTATAGATGCTTTCAACTATGCCGCCGGTGTTCTTGGCCTCGTTGGAGTAGCGATATTGCACCTTGAAATCCAGATTGTTGAGCCCGGCCAGGTCGGGGAACGCCAGGGTCATCTTGCCGTCGTTGGCGCGCACTTCCTGAAAGTCGTCGCCGTTGAAGTAGGTAACGTCGAGCGACGACACCGGATTACCGGCATATTGGGTGCCGACAACCACCGTGTACTTGTCGTAGTCGCTGCCGTCGTGAACCTCAATGGCATTTTCGTTTACGGTGAACTGCAGGTTCGACAGCACCGATTCGATTTTCGATTCGAGCCAGCGCTTGGCGTTTTCGGTTTTGCCTTGCACTTCGATTGTCAGGTCGTCGTCGTTGTAGGCTCGGATCACCGTCAGCGCCCAGTTGTAGTATTTCAGCGCGCCGGCAATGCGCAGTTCCTGCTCCTGATTTATGCCGCTCTCAATCATGCTGCGCTCTTCGTCGCGGCGGTCTTCCTGCGAGCGCTGGTAGTCCTCTTCAGTGATATAAACGAAAACGCAGTGCCAGGTTTCTTCGGCCTTGGTGGTCTTGTTTTTTCGTTTCACCGAGTAGGAGATTTCGCGCATGTTGTCGATGGTTGCAAACAGCGTGCGCGACATTGTTTCGGCATAGTCTTCGTGGCCGCCGTCGGCGGTGTTGACCAGGTCAAGCGACTTGCCGCCGGTCAGCGCCCCCTTGAATTTGCGGGTCAGGTCGATTTCGGCTTTCTGCTTGGCTTCGTCGACCGACAGCGCTTCGGCCTCGCCCCAGCGGATATTGCGGTCGCGTTTTTTCTTCTCAATAGCAGCGATTTCAGCTTCCTGCCCGAAGGCGGGGAGCTGAAATGCCAATATCAGAGTGAGAAATAAACTGAGTCGGAGGAGTTTACTTCGCATGGGAGTCATCAACGTCTTTCAGGATTTGACGCCAGCGTTCGTCGCCCAGTTCGCGGTTGGCCTTGTTTTCGAGTTTTTCCTTGCGGTCTTTGTTAATCAGGAAAAGCACGCGAACTTCGTAGCGGCCGTCGCGGGTTTTGTGGTAGAGGGTAATGGCGCGTTCAACGCAGGCCGAGAGGTCGCCCTGGTAGAGCGATTTCATTTTGCTCTGGGCGAATTCTTCTTCTTCGGAGGAGATGTCGGCGGCGCTGGTGCCGGCAACGGTCTGGAACAGACCCTGGGCCAGTTCGGCAACCATGGCCTGGGTGGCGGTGTTTTCGCCGGTGGTCACTGTTTTAGCCGACGAGGTGGTCTTGGCGTTGTCTTCATAGCGGCCGCATTCGCCGGTTTTGAGGTAATACTGGGTGAGCTTGTCTTCAAGAGCCATGGAGCCGCTGTAGGTCCATTTTTCTTTCTTTATCATTTTGGCCATGTTTTTGGCTGCTTTAGAAGCGGCCTTTTCGCAAGCCTTGTCGTAGTTCTGGGCGGCGGCATTGATGCCAACAGCTGCGATAATCACAGCCACCAGGATGGAGAAAAACTTTTTCATAGTGTGTTGTAATGTGTTATGTGATGGAAATAATTTGCGCAAATTTACCATTTTTTTCACAAATTAACACACTATCGATGTTAATAAAAGTTAACGTCGAGTGGTCTTATTGATTATCTCCGAGGCGAGAACGAGCCCCCAAACGGCGGTTATCTGCATCAGCGACCCGTTGGGACCGGAGGCCGGAGCGGGCAACACTTCGTCGGAGAAAACGGCCTTGAATTTGCGCCTGGGAAAGCGGTCGATGCGCTTGAAACGCGCTCGCAAAGCGGCTGCCAGCGGGCAACCGCTAACCTTGGAGAAGTCGGCCAGGCGAACGCGCAGCGGGTCGGTTTTGCGCGCGGCGCCCATGGAACTGACCAGCCGCGGGCGCGAGCCCTTCGAGGTTGCGCGCAGAATCAGTTCGGCTTTGTCGGCAACTGAGTCGATTGCGTCAACCACCCAATCGTATTCTTCCAGCCGGAAATCGGCGGCGGTGTCGGCGGTGAAGCGCGAATGAATGGCGCGGATGTCGGCTTCGGGGTTGATTTCGAGCAGGTGGCGGCGCATGGCCTCGACCTTGGGCTGCCCGATGGTGGCGCTCGTTGCGGGTAGCTGGCGGTTAACGTTGCTCGGCGCAACGGTGTCCATATCGACCAGCGTCAGCGAGCCGATTCCGGTGCGCACAAGGGCTTCGGCACACCAGCTGCCTACGCCGCCGACTCCAAACAATATTACGCGCGTGCGCGCAAGGCGCTCCATTGCTTCGCTGCCAAGCAGAATTTCGGCGCGGTTAAAGATTTCGGGCGTTTCGAACATCGTTTTCAATAGCTTGTTTCAATTCGTTGAGGTTGGCAAACTTCTGCTCGCCGCGAAGACGCTCCATAAATTCCAGCTTTACTTGCCGGCCATAGATGTCGCCCGAAAAATCGAGCAGGTGCGCTTCGATGCTCAGCGGGGCGTCGGTGCGACCCTCAACCGTGGGGCGTCGGCCAATGTTGACCACCGCTTTGTGGCCGAGCATGCGTCCGGCATAGACGCCGACCGCGGGTAGAGCGGTGGCCGGCGAGGTTTCGATGTTGGCCGTCGGGAAGCCGATTGTGCGGCCAAGTTGCCTGCCGCTAACAACCGTGCCCTCGATGGCATAGGGGCGACCGAGCATCCGGTTGGCGTCGGCGATATCGCCCTGAGCCAGAGCCCGGCGTATGGCCGATGAACTCACTCCCGGCTCCGGATTTTCGGTTGCGGCAACAACCTCCACGCCGCCAACCGTTTGTCCGGCGAGCTCGGCGGCTCCAAGGCGGTCGCTGCCAATGCGGTTGTTGAAGCCGATAATGAATAGCTCAACGCCATAGCGCCGGTTGAGCATTTCAAGAAATTCCGCTGCAGTGAGGCTTTGAAGCTCCCGGTTGAAGTCGAGCACTGCAACCTCAAGTCCTTCGGCCTCCAGCAGCGTCCGGCGGTTGGCCGCTCCGGTAAGCTCGGCGGGAACCCGCTCGGGGGCCATGAGCGCCAGCGGGTGGCGGGTAAAGGTTACCACCATGGGCTGCAGCGAGTGCTCGGAGCTGAGCCGGCGCAGGGTTGCAAGCAGATGCCGGTGGCCGAGATGAACGCCGTCGAATGTGCCGACTACCGCCGCTCGTTTCATAGCTCGGTGAGTTTCATGAAGTTATTCTGCTCATTGACCAGCTCGGCTTTGAAGCCCAGGTCAAGAGCTGCCTGGCAGTTGGCCGGGCCGTCGTCGTAGAAAGTGGTGCTTTCGGGGGATATTCCGAATTTTTCGGCCGCCAGACGGAAAATCCGCGCGTCGGGCTTGCAGATTTTTGCTGAGAACGACGTTACCACGCCGTCGAAATAGTCGGAAATGTCGCCGCCGAGTTTGCGGAACTCGTTAAGGATAAAACCATTCCACATTATTGGATTGGTGTTGCTCAGCAGATAAACTCCGTAACCGGCGCGGCGCAGCTCCTTGAGGCGGTGTAGCCGTTCGTCGGGTATGCCGATAAGAAAGCGGTCGAGGCCGCGGTCGATTTCCTCGTCGGTCACCGGGCGGGAAAACAGCGGACGGATGTCGCGGCGGAACTCTTCGGGCGAAATCAGGCCTTCTTCGAGTTTGAGGAAATAGCCGCGCTGAAGGTAGGGGTCGAAAAATGCGTTGGCGTCGGCCATGCCCAGCCGGGCAAAGGCCTCGACTGCGCGCGAGCGGTCAATATCCATGATAACGCCGCCCAGGTCAAACATTAGATTCTGTGTCATACCGACCGCAAAGTTACAACTTTTCCCGCGAATTTCGTAATCATCCCTGCTGCCATATCAAATA
>CAZDVP010000027.1:0-17710 GCA_964508865.1 uncultured Bacteroides sp.
TCGCAGAGCTGCTTGCGGGTTTTGTTAACGTCGTCGCCCGACAGGATGAGAATCAGATCGCCCGGTTCGGCATTCATGGCTTTGGCCATTTCCTGAAGGGTTTCCTGAGTGTAGAACTTGTCGACCGACGATTTGACATTTCCGTCGGCCTCGACGCGGGCATAAACCATGCCCTTTGCGCCGATTTGCGGGCGCTTAACGTAGTCGGTCAGCGCATCGAGTTGTTTGCGGGTGTAGGTTGCGGCGCCCTTTGCGCAGATGCCGCCAATGTAGGCAGCGTTGTCAAACACGCTGAAACCGTGGCCTTTGAGAATGCCGTCGAGCTCAACGAACTTCATGTCGAAGCGGGTGTCGGGCTTGTCGGAACCATAATATTTCATGGCATCGGCCCAGCTCATGCGCGGGAACGGCTCGGTGAGTTCTACGCCGCGGATTTCCTTAAACAGATATTTGGCCATGCCTTCAAACAGACTGATAACGTCTTCTTGCTCAACGAAGCTCATTTCGCAGTCAATCTGAGTGAACTCAGGCTGGCGGTCGGCGCGCAGGTCTTCGTCGCGGAAACACTTAACAATCTGGAAGTAACGGTCCATGCCGCTGACCATCAGCAGCTGCTTCAGGGTTTGGGGCGACTGGGGCAGAGCGTAGAACTGGCCCGGATTCATGCGCGAGGGCACAACAAAGTCGCGTGCGCCTTCGGGAGTCGAGCCAACCAGCATCGGGGTTTCGATTTCCAGGAAGCCCTTGGAGTCGAGATAGCTGCGCACTGCCATAGTCATTTTGTGGCGCAACTCAAGATTGGCGCGCACGTTCGGACGGCGCAGGTCCAGATAGCGGTAGCGCATGCGCAGGTCATCGCCGCCGTCGCTCTCCTCCTCAATGGTAAACGGCGGAGTCAGCGATGAATTCAGCACCTTGAGCGACGAAGCGATGATTTCAACATCGCCGGTGGGCAGATTCGGATTCTTTGCGGTGCGCTCGGCAACCTTGCCGGTTACCTGGATAACATACTCGCGGCCAAGATGATTGGCGGCTTCGCAGAGGGCTGCGTCATTCTCGATGTTGAACACCACCTGAGTCAGACCGTAGCGGTCGCGGAGGTCAACGAAGGTCATGCCGCCCATTTTACGGATGCGTTGCACCCAACCGGCCAGAGTAACCTCTTGGCCAACATTTTCTATGCGGAGCTCGCCGCAAGTATTTGTTCTATACATATTATGTATGAAATAAACGTGAAATGACGATTTGTTTTCAGCCCACAAATTTAAACATTTTTTTCTAATCTCACAACCCCCAACCTCCCGCTCTCTTTAGGGGCGAAAGCGAAGTAATGGTCTTTGGGGCGATGGGCAAAGGCGGGTGAGGTCAGGTCATGGTCCAGGTAGCCCACGCTGGTGGGCGAGTTCGGGTCGTGGATGTTCAGGTTTGAAACGAATACAATCCGGTAGCGTTCGGCCTTGGAGTTAAGGCTCAGTTTCTCTGCAACGGTATATTCATTGTAGGAAAGGATGAACGCGCATTCGGCGGAAGATGAGCTCTTTACCTCTAAATAGAGCCGCCGCGAGCCGTCGGCCGAAACGACTTCAATATCGTAGCCGGCTCCGTCGTTCCTCTTGCTGCGGTCGCATTGGTTAGAAACCTCATCGCTGAGTTTCATGCGGGTCGCAGCTCCCGATATCCAGAATATGGAATATTGTTCGCCTAAGAATTCCACTACTTCGGGAATTGCGCGGTCAATTAACTTGTTGATAACAATATATTCGGCAATATCGCCCTGGCGGCGATTTCGTCGGTTTGTTTCAATTTGCTTGGAAGAACTGAAAGTTGAACCTCCGCCGCCTGATGAGGAAGTTGGAATCGTCCCCTTTGTAACTTTTTGAACGATAGATGAGTTTGCAAGGAAGTCCTCGAGTGAAGTTTCCGGCTCCGATTCCGGTTGTTTTTGCTCGGTTGATTTATTGACGAATTGTTTAAAACACTGTTCAATCAACTGAAAATTATCGGAATGGAGCAGGGCGTCGTTCTGCTTGATATTCAAAAAGTCGGCGAGTGTATCTTCGGGGTAGTTTTGGGCAATAGCCTGCAGTTTATGCAGGTTTCTGCTATATATAAGGTCCGGTTTTGGAACTTGCGGAGCCGGCTGATCGGGGCATTGATGTTGGCCGTGCAGCCTGGCGATGGCTTCCTCGTATTCGTCGAGCGAGCCGTGGGCAACACGAATGAAGGTGTTGCGCGTGGATTTGTCGACGAGAAAATAGTGCGACACTTTTTCGAGAAAATCGCGCTTCGGGAAGTTGAAAAACACGTTGAATATGTTGACTAATTGTTCGGCAATCCGGCTCTTGTCGAGGTTAAGATAATCTGAGTCGTCGACCTTTATAAACCATTGGCTGCGGCTTTTTTCAAATAAAGTGTATGGTTCGAAATTACTGTCAATTTTGTTGCCGCTCTCAATAGTGATTTCCGAAACGAGCTGAATCGAAAGAGTGCAGACCTCTTCAATGTCATCCAATCTGAATGACATAGGGTAGGGCAGAAATTCCTTGAAGTCGTTTTGAAAGTCAACGTCAGATTTCGCAGGCTTCCATTTCTTAACCGAATAATTAAGCGAATATGAGCGCAGGTTGAATATTTCTTTAAAGGTTTCCCTTTGGCCGCTTCGGGGAGGGATGTCGATAAAGTAGTCGTGCGAAAGGTTCAAAACCGCCGAATTGGCGAAATAGACCTGTGAAATCGGCCGGTAGCTTGTGTCGCCGCTGCGGTTTGTGGCTAATACTTTTCCTTGTTTAAAGAATTGGCGTTTGTTAGCTGAGTCGGCGTAGAAATCGGTGAGACCATCATCGCTGCGTCCGTTTTTGATGATTTCCTTATAGAGATTTCTGGAGAATTTTTGCGATTTAATTTTCTGCTCCGGGTTGCTCGAATGTGGAACCGTAAGCAGAATTTCGTAGAAATTGTTTGCCGACAAGGCAATTACCGATTCATTAACGCCCGAGGCTTTGAGCAATAATCTGAGTTTGCGCCGATCGCAGCCCACCTTCTCGGCAAGTTCACGAATCTGGGTGTCGTTGAGGGTGGGCCATCCGATTTCGGGCAGGAATTCATCGTTGGTCAGAATGACCTCGTCCGGCCGGTATCGTTTGCCTGAAATTTCAATCCAGCTTGAAGTAGATATTATGAACCGGATAAATGAATCTAAATTGCTGCCCGACAGGTAGCGTTTGTAATATTTCTGGCCTTGGATATAAGGCTTGTAGTCAACAAATGAATCGTCGGGCTCGTACTTGTTTTCAACCAGTTTGGAGTCATGGCAGAGCCACTTCAAAATGGTTTCGGTCGGTAGCTTTGCAAGGAGTTTATCAATGTTCTTGATAGACTGCAGCGACGCATTGTAAGAACTAACCTGGCCAACTGTTTTGGGAATTTGGAGCCGGTCGATGTAAGCCTTCATCAGGTCGCTTTGGGCTGATTCTGCATTGAGGGCCATCGGTTCGGTTTTAGGCATAGTCAGAACGCCGATCGCCGAGAGCATATCTTTCAACTCATCAACTGGTAGGCCGAGCTGTTCGGGCGAGGCGACCGGTGCATAGCCCGCGATTTTATCAAAAATCTCCCGGCCGAACGCATTGCCATATTCCGAACCGAAATAAAGATTAGAGGCTTTCATCACCGTGCCGTCAGCGGCGGGAATATTGAATGAGATTTCGCTGAGAATCGTTGCGTTGAATGGCTCTTTACTCCAGCATTTCATTAGCCACCTGACGAAGTCAACGGCTTTTTCAAAGTCACCGTTAATCGAAGTGTTTACCGGCGAAATCATTGCCTGCCTGGAGCTTTGCTCCTGAAGGTTAATCAGCTGTTTGCTAATGAGTTTTGCAAGTTCGCGTTTTTTATTATCTTTCTCAGCGTCGAGTTCTGACTGATATGCGCTCAGCAGCACTTTTTCGTCGGTTTCTGACAGGTTAGTTATCTTTGCCCACGTCGGTGGTTTGGGCATGCCGCCCGAAAGGAAACAGGCGTCGGTTTGTGAGGTGATAAATTCCTCGTTGCTGTTTTTTAGCAGTCGGGGAAGCGATGTGAATTCTGAATGCGAGTTCCACCATTTAAAGGTTTCAATACGCGTGTTTGCGGTCCAGCTCGTCGACTCGCAGTTTATGGCCGACATCAAATATTTTTCGCATTCATTGATGTTCTCATTGGTCGTGCAATCGCAAATCCACCGGGCAAACGAAAGAAGGTTGCCGCTTAGGTTTACTATGCGGCCAAAGTTTTCATTGTTAAAATGGGCCGGCACACCGGAAAGAAACAGCGGCTGATCGGCTTTGCCGGCATATTGGCCGCTGACGGTAAATAGCACCGGCTTGTCGGCGCAATAGTCCTTAAACGTCTCCTCGCATTTCAGATTTGCCAGATTCCCGGGGAACTCATAGTTGCTGCTGAACCCGAGCGGCATTAGCTTTTCAATTCTGTTATGTCCGGTTTCATGTTGGCAAACGGTTTCAACATAAAGTTTCAGGAGTTCGGAGTAAACGGCGCGGTTGACCTGCCGGACTTCGTCGGTGCTGATGTCGAGCGCGTTTCGGTTGTCGGTCAGGCAGAAAGTTGCGTGCAGAAGTGCCGGAAACGGTGATTTCTGGTCGTTTATCGGGAAAAAGGAATACAGCGGGTAGACCGGCTCGGATGTTTGGCTGAGCGGCAGCGCAACAGCGAGTTTCATTGTCTGTGCACCATTATATTCCTTCTGGAGTTTGGCTTCGCATTCGCTGTAGAAGAACGTTTGCGCCGCATCGCGAGCCGTTGAATCATGAATAGTTATAAGACTCTGGGGTTTGTCTACCTTTTTGCTGATAATCTTTGCGGTTCCATTGGCATCGATGAATCTGATTTCCCGGATATTCGGCATGAACATAATCACTGCGCTGTCGAAATTGGCTATGTCGTTACCGATGCGCTGCAATGTCGCCTCGTCTTTGATGTGCAGGCGGATTAGGGTGTCGAATCTCTTTTCGATTGACGGAATGAAATCCGGAGCTTTTAAAATCGGATAGCGGGGAGGAATGTTGCGTTCTTTCAGTTCCCGGATTTGTTGCAGAATGTGGTCATTGGATTGGATTTCGGTTAGCTGCTCTTGGGCAAATTCTTCCGAGAAGCGAACAGAAATATAATCGGGGTTGCTTCCGGAGTATATTTCGACTACGTCGGCCCAGTTCAGGACCGAGCGGAAGCCTATGCCTTTGCAGCCGATGAACGGACCTTGCTTGCTGCTGACGCCTCCCTCGCATATACGTATGATGCTGTCGGGAGTAAAAGCTTTGCCGAAATTGGACACTTCGAGCCAACGGCCGTTTAGGCGGAATTCGGCCACACACGGATTCGGGCAGCCTGTATAGTATGCATCGTCTATGTTTTGCAGCAGTTCGAAGAGCTCGCGCGCTTTATACTGCTGTGTCAGTTTATTCTCGGTTGCGACTTCTTTGCGAAACGCAAAGCTATAAGGATTCAGAAAGGCCTCGACCGCCTTCCTCCGTATTCCCTCAATCGTCTGCTTCATATTTCTCGTATGTTCACGACAAGAGGAGCTTGGCCTTCGCCGTCATAAACGATTGTTGAACCGGAAATATTATTTAGGCTGAGCTTGAGTTCATTGATATTATTAAAGTAGTCCGGCCGTATTGATTTACCGGCTTTTATCTCATACAGATGTAGATAGTTGCCATGAGTTAACACTGCATCGACTTCAACTCCGGATTTTTCTCTGTAGAAGTATAGATTTGGGTCAAGAGCCATATTAACTCTGCTCTTCAAAAGCTCTCCCATTGCAAGATTTTCAAATATTGCACCTCGTAAGGGATGATTTTCCAACATATCGGATGTTTCAATTCCGAGCAGGTAACAGAGAAGCCCGGTGTCATAGAAATATACTTTAGGCATCTTTGTAAGCCGCTTTGACAGGTTCGAATAATAAGGCGACAATGGGTAGGCTATATAAGATGTGGCAAGAAGTGAAAGCCATTCAGTTATTGTGTGGGACGATACTCCGACTTCGCGAGCTAATGACGAAGCGTTAAATTCTGAGCCGGCCCTAACTGCAAGCAATCTCACAAATTTATCGAAGGTTAACAGGTTCCGAAGTTTTAAAAGGTCACGCAGGTCACGTTCTACATAAGTGTTATAATAGTTTCTGTAAAAGTCATCAACCGGAAAACCCTCGGCAATTACGCCCGGATATTGTCCTTGCCACATCAGTTCATTCGTGGATTGTTCTTTCTGAAAATCGTTCATTTCCATGAAGGATAGAGGAAGTAGGGTAAACAGCGCAGCTCTTCCGGCCAATGATTGAGTAACCGTTTTTAATAACGAGAAATTACTGCTACCGGTTAGAATATACCTTAATTTTTTATTTTCATCTACACGCACCTGAATCATTGACAACAAATCCGGCACATGTTGAACTTCATCGATAATGGCCTTATCCCCTAACGAATCTAAAAATGTATTAAGGTCATTAGCTGCCTTTGCACGGGTCGACACGTTTTCAAGATTTGTATATGTGAACTCCGGATACAGATGTTTACACAAGCTCGTTTTTCCTGATTGCCGGGGGCCGGTAACAACAATGACAGGAAAAAATTTACTGGCTTCTACGATTTTCGAAGATATTAGCCTCGGAACATATTCGCTCATGAGATATATAAACAAGTTAAAAATGCGAAATACCTACTTCAAATAATTTGAAGTATTACTTCAATAGTGGGTGATAAGCTTAAAAAAGAGAGGTTTAGACCTCTCTTTTCAGGCGGAGTGAGGGGGATTCGAACCCCCGATACGCTTTTGGCGTATACACGCTTTCCAGGCGTGCCTCTTCAACCACTCGAGCACCACTCCAGTGCCGGTTTGCGAGTGCAAAGTTAGGAATAATATTTGAGATAGGGGAGTGGGGCGGCGTTAAAATGTGTTAACGCCGCCTCCGATAAGGTTTAGAACAGCCAGGCTGCGGTTACGGTCCAGCCGGAGGTGCGGCCTTTGATGTCGGCGCCTTCGGTCTGATGACCAACATAGGAGAGGGCCTTGTTGCTGATGCCGAGGGTGTAGGCGGCAGAAATCTGCAGGTGCTGAACAAAGGTTACGCCCAGGCCGAAATCCCAGCCGATGTTATATTTATTAGCCTTGAAGTCGTTGAGAATCGATTTGCCCATGCGGAAAGCGAGGTTGGGACCGGTGAAAATGGTGGGGTAGATGATTTTCGAAACCAGGGGCATGGGAATGTCGTAGCGGACGTGGATAGGCACAGCCAGGTAGTTATAGTGAACGTTTTCGAGCGTTTTGTCGGGGTTTTCGATTTGCGACGAACGATATTCATACATAACCGATGCGTCAACGCCCACGTTGATGATGGGAACGGTGAATTTGGCCATTACGCCGCCGCCGAAGCCGCAGCGGTTGTCGGCCTTGAAGTTATCGGCAACTGAGTTGAGATTGATGGAGTTGACGTTCATGCCAACAACCGGGCCAATCTGAAATGGTTTGGCGGCTACGGGAGCCGTTGCTGCCAGGGCGAGGATAGCTGCCAAGGCGATTCTTGCGATTTTTTTCATAACTTGAGTTTGTTTATTGGTTATTTGAGTTATTTGGCGGGTATGGTGAGGCGTTGACCAACCTTCAGGGCGTCGGAGGTCAGGTTGTTGGCGGCTTTTATTTTATCTACCGTGGTGCCATATTTGCGCGAAATAGCGTAGAGGGTTTCGCCTTTGGCAACTTTGTGGGTGCGTTTGGCCGGAGCGGCGGCCTTGGCCGGTTCTTTTGGCGCTTCGGTCTTGGCCGGCTCAACTGTTTCCTCGGTGGTTTCGGTGGGTTCAGTCAGTGCGGGCAGCTCCGAAGTGTTGGCTACTGAATCAGGCAGCACAATGGTGGGAGTGTCGGCAAGAGTGGTGTCGGCAATGGCAGGCGAAGTTTCAACCTCCTTAGGCGCCGGAACGAACTCGCGGGTTTTGATTTTCAGTCGTGTGCCGCGATGCAGACGGTTGGAGCTCAAGTTGTTCCAACGCTTGATTTCGCGGGTTGTCACGCCATATTTTGCCGCGATGGCCGAGAGGGTTTCGTTGCGGGCAACCTTGTGGGTGATTGTTACCTCGCGCCAGCTGCCTTCCTGGCCGGCATATTGGGTTTGAGGTCCACCGACTTCAACCGTTGTGCGCGGGCCCAGAGTTTGCGACAGCGCAGCAATCGAGTCAGCGTTCATCAAATAGGTGTAGACCAGCTGCTGCGGCAGTCGGAGAGGGTAGGGGTGAACATCGCCCGGAATGATGTCTTTGCGATACTGGGGGTTGAGCACCCGAAGCTCCTCCATGGGAATGTTAAGAACGTCGGATATGGCTTTGAAATATGTGCGGTCCGAAATATGGATGGTGTCGGTCAGAATCGGCCGGCGGGCCAGGGCAGGCGAAATGCCGTGGTCGGCATAGTGGGCCATGGCGTATGTGGCGCCGATGAATCCGGGAACGTAGCCGCGGGTTTCGGTAGGGAGGTAGTAGTATATGTCCCAGAAATCCTTCGGGTTCTCGGCCGTTGCGCCGGCGCGGAGAAGCGCTTTGTTGATGTTTCCCGGGCCGCAGTTATAGGCCGCTATGGCCAGGCTCCAGTCGTTGAAAATCGAATAGAGTTGCTTGAGATATTGCGCCGCCGCGCGCGACGAAGCCAGCGGGTCGCGACGTTCGTCGACCAGAGTGTTGATTTCCAGCCCCAGGCCGCGCGCCGTCGGGAGCATGAATTGCCATAGGCCGGTGGCGCCGGCGCGCGAAACCGCATCGGGGTTCAGCGCCGATTCGATTATTGGCAGGTTGCGCAGTTCCAGGGGCAGCCCTTCGATTTCGAGTGCTTCCTCGAAAATGGGCATATAGTAGAGCGACAGGCCGAGCATCGTTTCAACCAATTGCCGGCGCCGGTCGGTATAGAGGTCAACATAGCTGCGAACAACCGAGTTAAAGGGCATTTCAATGGTTGTTGGCAGTTTGCTAAGGCGCGAAATAATAACGTCGTCGGTTGCAGGAATGTCGGGCGTGCCTATGGTGTCGAGCACGGTGTAGTTGCGCAGATACCAGTTTTGCTGCATGGCGTGAACGTCGGCTTGCTGGCTTTCGGGGTAGACTATCGCCGTGTCGGTGATTTCATATTTCAGGTCGCGTATGTTGAGCGCTTGCGAGGCCGGAACAGTGGATGCAAGCAAGGTGAACGCGGCTATTATTTTTTGAAGATTCATGGTTTAACAATCGATTGATTTAGAAGGAGAGCGCCCACTGCACACCAAAGGAGGGCAACGGGTTGCGGGTTTGTTGGAATATCATTGGCGACCAGTTCAGCGACAGGTCGGGCGAGATGTCGAAATGGGCGAGCGAGGCGTCGACGTAGGCATCGAGTATGGCAACCAGATAAACGCCGATCATGCCGACTATGCATAGGTCGCGGTTGCGTCGGAAGTAGTTTTTGCGCGACTGGAAAGTGCGCTGGAGCCAGTCGTGGTTGAGCGACGATTCGTTGACTCCCGGCGCAAAGAAGTTCATGTAGCTTTTCGTGTCGGGGTCATTGTCCATCAGGTCGTTGTAGGCCGTGGTGTAGTCGGTGAGCATGGTGTTGTTCCAGCTCGTTGCATAAATCAGGCCCATGTAGGCCCCGACCACTATGGGGAGTTTCCAGAACTTTCGGTTATAAATCTGGCCCAGGCCCGGACAGAGCACCGAAAGCCACGTTGCGCGCGTGGGGTCGGGGTTAAAAACCCTCATGCGCGTGCCGTCGTCGCTGACCAGCGAGTCGGCGCATATTTCCAGTGAAAGAACCGAATCGCCCGGCATGGATATGAGGCTCAGGTCGAGAGTGTCGGCAGTGACAATGGTTTCGGGCTCCTGAGCCGAAGCAGCAAGGAGCCCAAAAATGGCTGCGCAGAGTGCGGTTGTTATGAAGCGGCGCAGCGTTGGCATTCGATTATCCTTTAATCGTGTCGAAAATGGCGATGAGTCGAGCCAGTTCTTCGTCGTCGGCGAAGGGGAAGGTGATTTTTCCCTGTCCGTTCTTGCCGATGGAGAATTGCACGCGGGTGTTGAACGCGGCCGATAGGTGGCGCTTCAGTCCGTCGTATTCAGCGGCGGCGCGTTTTGCGGCTGCCGCGGGTTTAACGTCGTCGAGCGGTTCGCCCGCTTCGGCGCGCTGGCGATATTGCTTGGCCAGTTCCTCGACGCGGCGCACGCTCAGCCCCTGGTCGAGAATTTCGCCGTAGAGCTTGAGTTGCAGCTTGGGGTTGTCGAGGGTCAGCAGGGTGCGGGCGTGGCCCATGTCGAGACGCTTGTCGCGCAGGCCGAGCTGCACTTCGGCCGGCAGTTTGAGCAGGCGCAGAAAATTGGCGATAGTTGTGCGCTTCTTGCCGATGCGTTCCGACAGGCGCTCCTGCGTCAGGTTATATTGCTCAATCAGCTTTTTGAAAGTCAGGGCGATTTCAATGGCGTTGAGGTCCTCGCGCTGAATGTTTTCGATAAGGGCCATTTCCGTCAGCTCGGCGTCGTTGGCTGTTCGGATATAGGCCGGAACCGAAGTCAGGCCGGCCAGTTTGGCGGCGCGGAAGCGGCGTTCACCGGCAATAATCTGATATTCGTCGGGCCCGGTTTTGCGCAGGCTCAGCGGCTGGATAATGCCCAGTTCGGCAATCGATGTTGCCAGTTCGGCCAGCGCTTCTTCGTCGAAGGTGCGTCGCGGCTGGTCTGGGTTGGGGTGGATTGAGGAGAGGGCTATGTCGTTGATGGCCGAGGAGCCGCGGGCAGGAGTGTCGTCCATCGACAGCAGCGAGTCCAGGCCGCGTCCGAGACCTTTTTTGGGTAGGGTTGCCATTTCGGTATGAGGGGAGAATTATTTTTTGTGGGAATGTTTTTTAATGATTTCGCGGGCAAGCTGAATGTGCGATGTTGCGCCGCGGCTGGCCGGGTCGTAGAGCAGCGCCGGCAGGCCGTGGCTCGGGGCCTCGCTCAGTCGGATGTTGCGGGGAATGACGGTGTCGAACACCATGTCGCCGAAGTGGCCTTTCAGTTCTTCGTAGATCTGATTAGCCAGGCGCAGGCGGGCGTCATACATGGTCAGCAAAAAGCCTTCGATTTCCAGCTCGGGGTTGAGCTTCGATTTGATGATGCGGATGGTGTTGAGAAGCTTCGAAATGCCCTCCAGTGCAAAATATTCAGCCTGAACGGGAATGATAACCGAGTCGGCGGCGGTCAGCGCGTTGACCGTTATCAGTCCGAGTGAGGGCGAGCAGTCAATGAGAATATAGTCATAGTCCTGAGCAACAGGCTCCAGGGCGCGTTTCAGAACCGATTCGCGGTTAGGCTTGCCAACAAGCTCCAGCTCGGCACCGGCCAGGTCGATGCGCGACCCGATCAGGTCGAGCCCTTCAACGCAGGTTGCCACCTGAGTGCCTTTGACAGGGTAGTCGTCGACCAGACACTCATAGATCGAGCCGGCCATTTTGCGGGGGTCGATGCCGTAGCCCGACGTTGCATTGGCTTGAGGGTCAGCGTCTACGATAAGTACCTTTTTCTTTTCCGCAGCCAGCGAGGCTGCAAGATTTATTGCGGTGGTGGTTTTGCCAACGCCGCCTTTTTGGTTAGCTATTGCGATGATTTTTCCCATTTGGATTTTTTGCTTTATCAGACCACAAATTTAAGGAAAATTCCGCAAACATGGAAATTTATAACGTTTTTTAGTAAACTAAAGCGGTTTACAAAACAATTTTCAGCGGTTTCATGCCTTTTGCGCTCACCAGGTAGACTCCGCGCGGCAAGAAGTTGAGATTCCGCGTTTCGCCCGGGCGGAGCGTTATCAATGCCGCTTGGGTGCCCGAGGGAGTGTGAACGCCGACGGTCAGCTCTGCGGCGGCAGTCAGCGGCAGGCGGATAACCGAGCCCTCAATCTGAAGCAGCGGAGCGAGCTCGGGAGCAGTCAATCCGCAGAGCTCCTTGATTGCCGCGTCCATCCATTTGAGGTTGCGGGTCAGAACGCGGCCATAGTGCTCGCCGTCGTTGGTGATTGATAGCGACACTGTTGGGTAGCCCCAGCGGAAAAGCGTTTGATAGTGCGACATATAGCAGAACCGCGTTATCCGCTCCATGATGGCCGGAATTTCCTTTTTGCGGTCGTAGAGCATGGCAAACTCCTGCTCCAGCGCCGAGCGGAAAGCAGGCGATTTGAGCAGCTGCGGGAACCAGTGAACGTCGTAGTGGCGGTTGCTTTCGTGAACCCACGAATCTTTGTCCTTGTGGGTGCCGGCAATGTCCCACATCGGGCCGAAATGCCAGCGCTCGTCCGGACCCATATCTCGGTGGAGATACATGCTCCCCGAATAGCCGTCGGGGTCCCAGAACAGTTCGCGGATAATGAAATAGCGCGCCGCCGAAACCGGGTCGATGAACTCGGTCCAGGAGTCATCGCCGCGATAGATTGCCGCGTTGATGCTGATGAACTCATTTTCAATCCATCGGCGCTGCTGCTCGCTGAGCAGTTCGGGAACGTGGTAGGTGAGTGTCAGCTCCTGGCCGGGATATTCTTCGATGGTAAACGATGTCAGCGAGTCGGGATGGTTATCGACCTCAACCAGCCAGCCGGAGGGAATCGTGTCAGGGTCGGTGCATAGGTCGGGCTGCTCGAAAATGTCGAGCCGGTTCTTTGAGATTTTAACCGATTCGGTCAGATAGTAGCGGCCGCGGTATTCGCCGTTAACTGCCAGTTCAACCGGCTCCACGCGTGGCACCCACCAGTCGGGAAACATGCGCGCCACCTCCAGCCCTCCGAAACCGCTCATGTAGTTCAGGTAGCCGGAATGAGGGAGCAGGGCGAAGTGCTTGTGTTTGGGCAGCCCGACGAGCTCCTGCTTTTTGTCGAACTTGATTTTATAGGGTTTGACCGGCCCTTCCCATGTTGCGTTGCCGCGGCCTCTGATTGTCAGGGCTATGTCGCTCATTGGCTGCAGTTCACCGCCGCCAAAGGCGGTGTAGTTCTTCGGAATCGTAACTTTCATGGTGGCAACCAGGGCAGAATCTTTCTGTTTCGACAGAATCGGCTGCAAGCCTTCCGTTCGGATTGAAATCAGCGGCAGCGACTGCGAAGCCATATATTCCGGGAACTTCAAAGTGTCGCTTTCGGCCTGACCCAACGAATGGAAAACCACCGTAAATGCGGATATGATAATTGTGAGTGCGCGCTTCATTAGCGCAAAGTTACGAAAAAAATGCGAAAAAACGAGGCTGCGCCGATAGTTTTTTCGGCGCAGCCCGCAGATTTATCTGTTGAAATTGCTTGATTATTCAGGTTTGATTTCGGTTGCCTCTTCGGTGGTTTCCGGTTCGGTAATGAAGGCGGGGGCAGTTTCGGCGGCAGGCTGTTCGGCTTCCCGGTGGTTGCGGATTGAGCGGCGGTAGGAAATCAGACCGATAATGTTCATAAAGGTCGATACCGAGTAAACAATCAGTGCAACGCCGGTGACTATAATGGTGAGCTCGCCGACTCTTTCGGCTCCGAGAATGCAGATAACCAGGCCGCAGATAACCATTAGCGACGGCAGAATGAAGAACCAGAACGGAAAAGTTACGGGGCGATACATAAAGGCCAAGGCGCAGATTTCATAAACACCAAGCAGAATAATGGCCGCGGCGAACAGGTAGATTATAATGTTGACCATTCCGATCGGCATGAGAACCATTACTATGCCGAGAACGCCGGCTCCGACAGATGCGATTACCGACGGCATCGAAGTGGTTTTGCTGGCTGCACGTTTGCGCGAGAATTCATAGGCGAGGTTGAAAACCGCGGTGGCTATAAACATCAGTCCGACAGTGAGTACAACCGTGCGCAAGGTGATGTTGGAGAATGAAACCATCACTATGCCGACAATCAGCGTCAGAATGGCGCTCCAGAGTGATCCTTTATAAGAATTGTCCATAATCTTAAATTTTGGTTAAAACGTTATTTTATCCTAAAAACGCGCAATCGGCGCATAATGTTGCCCGGCGGATAAGAAAGTTGCCGAAATTTTTCCGTTTTCCGCGAAAAATCCATAAATTTGCACCTGCAAAAATGCATATGCAATACCAATCATGACCTTATGTCTACAATAATTCCAATGCAAAAAGTTGTTGTCCGGTTTTCGGGCGACTCCGGCGACGGCATGCAGCTCGCCGGCAATATTTTTACCAATGTCAGTGCCGCAGTCGGTAATCAGGTTTCCACGTTCCCTGACTATCCGGCCGAAATCCGCGCCCCGCAGGGTTCGCTGTCGGGCGTGAGCGGTTTCCAGGTTTCGCTGGGCAAGGATGTGTACACCCCCGGCGACGAATGCGACGTTCTGGTTGCCATGAATCCCGCCGCCTTGAAGCGCAACTACCACTACGTTAAGCCCTCCGGCCTGATTGTGCTCGACAGTGATTCATGCCGCGAGGCCGACCTCAAGAAGGCTGAATATAAAACCCTCGACCCAATTGCCGAACTCGGAATTACCTGCAACGTCATGCAGGTTGCCATAACCGCCCAGACCAAGGCCGCGCTCGAAGATTCCGGCCTCGATCTGAAGTCGGTTATGAAGTGCCGCAACGTGTTCGCCTTGGGCCTGCTTTGCTGGCTTTTCGACCGCCCCATCGAGGGAGCACGCCAGATGCTGCGCGCCAAGTTCGCCAAAAAGCCCGCAGTGTTCGAAGCTAACGCCAAAGTTCTCGAAGCCGGCTATAATTATGGCGCCAACACCCACGCCTCGACTTCGACCTACCGAATCGAAAGCGACAACGCCAAGCCCGGCGTCTACACCGACATTCAAGGCAACAAGGCAACCGCCTGGGGCCTGATCATGGCTTCGGAACGTTCCGGTCGTCCGCTCTTCCTCGGCTCATATCCCATCACTCCCGCAACCGATATTCTCCACGAACTTGCCAAGCGCAAGGACCTGGGCGTTAAGGCAGTGCAGATGGAAGACGAAATTGCCGGCGTCTGCTCGGCAATCGGCGCGTCGTTTGCCGGCTCGCTTGCCGTGACCTCCACCTCCGGCCCCGGCCTGGCCCTCAAGGGCGAAGCCATCGGTCTGGCCGTTATGGCCGAGCTGCCGCTGGTTGTTATCGACGTTCAGCGCGGCGGCCCCTCGACCGGCCTGCCCACCAAAACCGAGCAGACCGACCTTATGCAGGCCCTTTATGGCCGCAACGGCGAATGCCCCGTCTGCGTTGTTGCTCCGACCTCGCCCACCGATTGCTTCGACATGGCTTTCGAGGCCTGCCGCATTGCAATGGAGCATATGACTCCGGTTATTTATCTCAGCGACGCCTTTATTGGCAACGGATCGTCGGCCTGGCGTGTGCCCGACGTTGAGGATTATCCCGAAATTCACCCGCCGCTACTCCCGGCCGAGAAAGCCAACGGCAACTGGCATCCCTATGAGCGCAACGAAGATTGTGTTCGCTACTGGGCTATTCCCGGAACTCCCGGCGCGACCCACCGCCTGGGCGGTCTGGAAAAAGACTCACGCACCGGTGCTATTTCAACCGACTCGCGCAACCATGCCGAAATGGTTGAACTGCGCCGCCAAAAGGTTGCGCGCATCGCCAACGATATTCCCGAGCAGAAGGTCTACTTCCCCGAAGCCGACACGCTGCTCATCGGTTGGGGCGGTACATATGGCCACCTGCGCACTGCCGCCACCGAGCTCAACGCCCAGGGCGTAAAGGTTGCCTTTACCCAGCTGCGCTACATCAACCCGCTGCCCGCCAATTTCGCCGAAATCATGGGCCGCTACAAAAAGGTTATCGTTGCCGAGCTCAACACCGGCATGCTCGCTGACTATCTGCAAATGCAATTCCCCGGCGCAGATATCAAGCGCATCAACAAAATCCAAGGTCAGCCGTTCATGGTCTGCGAAATAGTTAACGCCGTAAAAGAAATTCTGAAATAATGGAAAATCAAGCATATACGCCCCAGGATTATAAGAGTGACCAGAGCGTGCGCTGGTGTGCCGGCTGCGGCGACCACGCAGTTCTCAACTGTTTGCACAAAGCAATGGCCGAACTCGGCGTTCCGCCCCATATGACCGCCGTGATTTCAGGCATCGGCTGCTCGTCGCGTCTGCCCTATTATTGCAACACCTATGGCTTCCACACCATTCATGGCCGTGCCGCTGCGGTGGCAACCGGTTTCAAGGTTGCAAATCCCGAAATGACCGTATGGCAAGTGAGCGGCGACGGCGACGGCCTCGCCATTGGCGGCAACCACTTCATCCACGCCCTGCGCCGCAATGTTGACATCAACATTCTTCTGCTCAACAACAAGATTTACGGCCTCACAAAAGGACAGTATTCGCCCACTTCGCCCCGCGGCTTCGTTAGCAAATCGTCGCCCTACGGCACCACTGAAGACCCCTTCATTCCGGCTGAGCTCGCCTTTGGCGCGCGCGCAACCTTCTTTGCCCGCTCAATCGACGTTGAGCTCGACAACACCCGCCGCTGCATGGTTGCCGCCGCCCGCCACCATGGCGCCGCCGTTACCGAAATTCTGCAGAACTGCGTTATTTTCAACAACGGCATTCACGACGACATTGCCAACCGCGAATATCGCGCCGACCGCACCATAACCCTGGTCCACGGCGAGAAGATGCTTTTCGGCAAGAACAAGGAATATGGTCTGGTTCAGGACGGTTTTGCGCTTAAGGCCGTTAAGGTCGGCGACGATGGTTATACTATCGACGACGTGCTGACCCACGACGCTCACTGCCAGAGCGACATCCTTCACCGTCAGTTAGCCCTGATGGACGGCCATTCGCTGCCGCTGGCAATCGGCATTATCCGCGACGTTGAGGCTCCGGCCTACAACGAAGAGCTCGAACAGCAAGTGAAGAAAGTGCATAAGTTTGACACGCTGCGCGAAATGATTCTCGCCGGCGAAACCTGGACTGTAGAATGAACGTAGGCGATATTGTTCCCGACCTGCTCGGCACGGATGCCGACGGCAAGGAGGTGCGCCTGAGCGACTGCCCCGACGCAACGACTGTTCTGTATTTCTACCCCAAAGACATGACTTCGGGCTGCACCGCCGAGGCCTGCTCGTTTCGCGACAACTATCAGGCTTTGCTTGCCAAGGGCTATCGGATTATCGGTGTCAGCGTGGACTCCGCGGATTCCCATAAAAAGTTCGCCGCCAAAAACGACCTGCCCTTTCAGCTCATTGCCGACACTGACCATAAACTCGTAGAGCAAATGGGCGTGTGGGGCGAGAAGTCAATGTATGGCCGCAAATATATGGGCACCTTCCGCACCACCTTCATCATCGGCCCCGACCATAAAATCAAGGAAATTATCTCACCGAAGCAAATCAAGACCAAAACCCACGGCGAGCAGCTACTGGCGCTTTGAGTAAGTGACTGCCGCCAGAACGTTAGCCACCAACGCAAAGGTGCCGAGCGCTAAGAACTCCAGGGTGAGATCGGCGATTCCGGCACCTTTGAGGTAGGTGGCGCGCATGATTTCGTTGAAATAGCGCGGCGGAATCAGATAGGTGATTTTCCGTGCCCAGTCCGGCATTGAACCGATTGGAGTCAGCAGTCCGCTCATCAGGTTGAAAATCATAACTATAGCAAATAATACGAAAATCGCCTGAATCATCGTTGCCGACTTGTTGGCAACGATGATTGCTATTCCCGACATGGTCA
>CAZDVP010000028.1:0-16275 GCA_964508865.1 uncultured Bacteroides sp.
GTACGCGTCTGGGGGGCGTGTGGTCGCAAGTTCGAATCTTGTCACCCCGACTAATTTCTCAAAAGCACATGGCGTTGCAAGTACCAACTTGCGACGCCTATTTTTTTTAGATTTTTTTAGTTGAAAAAAGTGGGGTGGGGGTGCGTGGTTTCGCGATTTTTGGTTATCTTTGCACCCGAATTTTGATTCATTCACAATATGCCCAAATTTAATACTTCAACATGGATGGCCGCCCGCGACTACTTCTTTATCGTCGTTGGCCTGTCGCTCTACGCATTCGGTTTCTCAACCTTTATTCTGCCCCACAAAATAGTTATCGGCGGTATGGCCGGTTTGGGCTCGGTTGTTTACTTTCTGACGCAGCAGCTCCATGAAGCGGGCTATTTTCCGGTGGTGATTCCCGTGGCCGTGACCATGTATGCCGTCAATGCGTTGCTGCTTCTGATCGCAGTGCGAATCGTTGACCGTCAGTTCACCATCCGAACCCTTTTCGGAATGACCATGCTTTCAATAGTTATCGGCATTTTCCAACCCATTGGCCTGCATCTGAACATTATGCCCGACAAGCTGGTGAGCCTGATTCTCGGTTCGGTGATTATGGGCTCCGGTCTGGGCCTGGTATTCATCCACAACGGCTCATCGGGCGGCACCGACATCGTGGCCGCCATGGTCAGCAAGAAGAGCAACGTTACGATAGGTCGCACCATGATGATGTGCGACTTGTTTATTGTCGGTTCGGCTTATTTCGTGCTCCACTATTCGCTGACCGAAATCGTTTATGGCCTGCTGGTTACTTTCGGTGTCGGTTCGATGTGTGACCTGGTTATCAACTCCAACCGTCAGGCCGTTCAGTTCACCATAATTTCCAAGAAGTGGGACAAGATTGCCGATGCAATCAATAAGGACGCCAACCGCGGCTGCACGGTCGTTGACGCTACCGGCTGGTATTCCAAGCAGCCGGTAAAAATGCTGATTGTTATGTGTCGAAAAATCGAGGCAGTCACCATATATCGTATCGTCAAAACCATCGACGGCGAAGCGCTCGTTACGCAGGGCAACGTTAACGGCGTTTACGGCAAAGGCTTCGACAGCATGAAAATCAGCACCTCCAAAAAGGCCCACTCAACCAATCCCGATCATCCAACCAACGAAACCGCAAAATCATGACCAAAGGATTTAATAACGAAAAGTATTGCAAAATTCAGTCCGAGCACATCAAGGAGCGCATAGCCCAGTTCGGCAACAAACTCTATCTGGAACTCGGCGGCAAACTGTTCGACGATTTTCATGCCTCGCGCGTGCTTCCCGGCTTTGAGCCCGACAGCAAACTGCGCATGCTCAGCCAGCTGGCCGACAAGGCGGAAATCGTTATTGTTATTTCGGCGGTCGACATTGAAAAGAACAAGGTTCGCCAGGACCTGGGCATAACCTATGACATGGACGTTCTGCGCCTGCGCGACGCGTTTATGGGCCGCGGATTTATGGTCGGTTCAGTTTGCGTTACCCACTATAACGGCCAGGCTTCGGCCGATGCTTTCCGCGCAAAACTCGAGCGTCTGGGCATCAAAACGTATTATCACTACACTATCGACGGCTACCCGACCAACGTGGGCCTGATCGATTCCGACGAAGGTTTCGGCAAAAACGATTATATCGAAACCGAGCGTCCGCTGGTAATCGTAACCGCTCCCGGCCCCGGCAGCGGCAAAATGGCAGTGTGCCTCAGCCAGCTCTATCAGGAACACAAACGCGGTGTAGAAGCCGGCTACGCCAAGTTCGAAACCTTCCCGGTCTGGAGCTTGCCGCTGAAACACCCGGTCAACATTGCCTACGAGGCAGCAACCGCCGACCTCAACGACGTGAACATGATTGACCCGTTCCATCTTGAGGCTTATGGCAAAACGGCCATTAACTATAACCGCGACATTGAAATCTTTCCGGTGCTCAACGCTCTGTTTGAGGGCATCTATGGCGAGAATCCCTATAAGTCGCCAACCGACATGGGCGTCAACATGGTCGGCTTCTGCATCGACGACGACGAAGTTTGCCGCGAAGCCTCGAAGCAGGAGATTATTCGCCGCCACTATGAGGCGCTGAACCGCATGGCCATGGGCGACGGCAACGAGGCCGAGGTTAATAAAATAGCCCTCCTTTTCAAGCAAGCCAAAATCGACACCACCTATCGCCGCGCAACTGTGGCCGCTCGCGAACGGGCCGAACAGAGCGGCGTAGCTTCGTCGGCCATCGAGCTTGCCGACGGCACTCTCATAACCGCCGAAACTTCTTCGCTGCTGGGCTGCTCGGCCGCTCTGATTCTGAACGCAACCAAACATCTGGCCGGCATTGAACATGGCGTCAAACTCATTCCCCAGGAAATGATCGAGCCGATTCAGCACACCAAAACAGACTATTTGCGTTCGCGCAACCCGCGCCTCCACACCGACGAAGTGCTCGTTGCCCTCTCGGTTCTATCGACCACCAACGATAACTGCCGCCGGGCACTGGAAAAACTCCCCGAACTGCGTGGCTGCCAGGTTCATTCAACCGTTATGCTCGGCGAGGTTGACCGCAAGATTTTTAAGAAACTCGGCGTGGGCCTGACCTGCGACCCGGTCAAAAAAGTTTCGTCGACCGCAATTATCGGCTAATTTTGGTAATTTAGGGAAGTTTTCGTAACTTTGCGCCATTATGCTACAGTGGTTTAAAAGATATTTCTCCTTCTCGCTGATGGTGGTTCTGGCCTTCATCGCGTTCGTTTTGTTTTTCAACGACAATTCCGTTGCCAAGAGCTACGAGTATGCTGCCGAAATCCGCAAGCTCGAAGAGCGCATCAGTCACTACGAAGACACCCTGCGCTACTATCAGGAGCTGAACCACCGCCTCGACAGCGACCCTCAGGAGCTGGAGCGAATTGTTCGCGAGCACTACCACATGCAGCGCCCCAGCGAAGACGTTTACATTTTTGATTAACCCGACTCATAACCCGAATAGATGAAGAAAATATCTCCCGCGCTCTTTCTGGTCGGCCTCCTTGCGGTTGCCGTCGGAGTGCTGATGCCGATACTTTCGAATAATCCCTATGGCAATGCGTTCCGCTATGTTTATGCCTGCGGAGCGGCCCTGACCCTGATTGGCCGGCTGTTTAAGCCGTCGGTGCCCAAGAGCGCCCCGATGCGCATTCGTCGGCTCGACCGCCTGGAGTCATGGAGCGCGCTGCTTTTTTGCGTGGCCGCATTCTTTGCTTTCTATTCCGCTCCTGCCTTGCGCGACTGGCTGGCCTTTACGTTGGCCGGCGCGGCAATTCAGATTTATTGTTCAATAGCGCTCTCGATTGCGTTGCGTAAAAAGGCATGACCGACGTTTCCGTTACACTCGATCAGGGCAACAGTTCGACCAAACTCGTTGTTTACGACTGGACTACGCGCCGGGAGCTCACCTCGGCGTTGCTCACTCCGAAGAGCAACGTGCGCGAGGCTATCGACGGTTTCAACGTTCGCGCCGCCATTGGCTGCTCCGTTGCCCATAACCGTTCGCTTTCAACGCTTCTGAACTCCGTTGGCGCACCGGTTTCCATGCAGCTCACTCCTGAAACCGACACCGGCCTGCACAACCTCTATGAAACGCCCGAAACCCTCGGCGCCGACCGCCTGGCGGCTGCCGTTGGCGCTGCCGCCCTTCTTCCGGGACGCGACCTGCTGGTTGCCGATATAGGCACCGCCTCGACCTTCGACCTCGTTTCGGCCGCGGGCGAATATCTTGGCGGCAACATTTCGCCCGGCCCGGGCATGCGTTTGCGCGCGCTCAACCACTACACGGCCCGACTGCCCCTGGTCAGCGGCCATGCCGAAACAATTCCCGAAATCGGGCGCAACACGGTCGACGCTCTCCGCGCCGGAGCCATGCGCGGAGTGGTTGCCGAACTGCTCTATTATAGCGACTATGGCCGTTCGCGCGCCATTGTGCTCTCAGGCGGCTGGGCCCCTGAAATCGCCGCGCTTTTCCCCGCCAACGTGGAGCCAACCATTGTTTCCCACCTGGTCAATTTCGGCCTTAACCATATTCTTCACCGCAACTTATGAAGATTTTCAAACATATTCTCCTTGCCGTTATGGCTTTTGGCGCAGCTTCCGTTGTGCGCGCCGATGAAACCGCCAACGCCTCGCCCTACAGCATGTTTGGCTACGGTTCTCTCAATGACCACGTCACCGCATCGCAGCGCGCCATGGGCGGCATTGGCTATGCCCTGCGCTCCAAGCGCCAGATTAACGTTAAGAACCCGGCCAGCTACGCCGCCATCGACTCAATGACCTTTCTGTTCGATATAGGCGCCAACGTCGGTGCCGGCCGTTTCGCCGACAACAACACCAAGTTCAAGAAAACCCTGGGCGGTCTCGACTATGTTACTCTCCAGGTGCCTATCGGCAAATGGATGGGCGCTTCGCTGGGTCTGCTCCCTTTCAGCTCTACCGGCTACCGCTTCGGAACCGAGGTTGAAGACGGTCAGGTAAACTACGAAGGCTCCGGCGGCGTCAGCGAGGCCTATCTGGGCTGGGCGGCTCGTCCGGTCAAGGGCCTGAGCGTCGGCTTCAATGCCGGCCTGCTTTTCGGCAACATCATCAACGACACGTATGTCTACACCGATAACAATGCCACTTCGTTCTACGAACGCATCATGCAGATTCGCGACTTCAACCTTCAGTTCGGTTTGCAATATGGCGTTACCTTTGCCCGCGAGCACACTGTTACTCTCGGCCTGACCTACACGCTGGGCCACCGCCTGCATGGCCATGGCTACGGCACCAAAGTCGACATTCCCTCTTCCACCTCCTCCAAGGTCGACACTATCGGCTATACCTCGCTGGCCCACGGCTTCAAGATTCCACATAGCTTCGGCGCCGGCCTCTCTTATCAGTGGGGCAGAAGCCTGACTGTGGGCGCCGACGTGACCTACCAGCCCTGGAGCCGCGCTCCGTTTGCCGGCTTCGAAGGCGTTATCGGACCGCAAAAGTTCGCCGATCGCTATAAAGTTGCCGTCGGCGGCGAATATATCCCCGCAGTTCGTGGCAACTATTTCAAGCGCATGGCCTATCGCGTCGGCGCATTCTGGGGCCGCGACTACGTTGAGGTCGGCCATAACAACGTAAAGGAATTTGGCCTCAGCTGCGGTTTCGGCCTGCCAACCCCGGTGCGCACCGCGGTCAACATCGGATTTGAGTACACCCACCGCAACTCCAGCCCCGTCAGCACCGTTGCCGAAAACTACTTCATGGTCACTCTCGGAGTGGCGCTCAACGAGGTTTGGTTCGTTCCGAGCAAAATCCGCTAAATGCGACGGCTGCCGCTGATCATATTATCGCTTGGCATCCTGCTTTGGGGATGCAATAACGAAGAGGTCGTTGCCCGGGTTGAAATCGACGGCAACACTACTCCGACAATGGTTACCGATTCGGTCAACTCCTTTGTTTCCGACTCGGGCATTACCCGCTATCAGCTTGAGGCACCGACCTGGCTGATGTTCGACGAAGCTGACGAACCCTACTGGTTCTTTCCGAAAGGTTTCAGCCTGAAGCAGTTCGACGACAATATGCAGGTAACCTCCACTCTGGTCAGCGACACCGCCCGATATTTTTCGCGCAAAAAGCTCTGGAAACTCGACGGCAACGTCAGGATGCGCAACCTCGCCGGCGATAAATTCCTGACCGAGCAGCTTTTCTGGAATCAATATAGCCGCAAGGTCTACTCCGATTCGTTCATCCACATTGAACGCGTTGACCGCATTCTCGAAGGCTACGGCTTCGTTTCAAACGAAGAAGTAACAGTCTACACAATTCGCCGCCCAACCGGCATCTTCCCGACCGAAGGACTTCAAACAAGAATATGACAACCACCTGGATTCTCATAATCATCGGCTCCCTAATCCTTTCCGCGCTCTTTTCGGGCACGGAAATCGCTTTCGTTTCAAGCGATAGGGTCAGAGCCGAACTCGACACCCAAAAAGGCGGCCTGATCGGCTCCGTTATCGACCGCTACTATAGCCGTCCGGACTTCTTCATAACATCGCTGCTGGTGGGTAACAACATCGTGCTCGTTATCTACGGTATTGCCGCTGCCAAACTGATTGAAGATGACATTGCCGCCTGGGTCAACGGCAGCGAAGTGCTGACCCTGCTGATTCAGACGCTGATAACCACCGTGGTCATCATTTTTACCGGCGAGTTTCTGCCCAAAGCGCTGTTTCGCATCAACCCGAACGCATCGCTGCTCCTGGTGGCGTTGCCGATGCTGCTGTTCTACTGGGTGCTCTACCCGGTTTCGTTGCTGACCACATGGCTCTCGCACGGTATGATGCATATGGCCGGAATCAAGGCGAACGCCGCCAACGACGACGAACTGAGCGTTATGGACCTCAACGAATACATTGAGCGCACGCTCGACAATCCGGTCGAAGAGCGCCCGCAGCTCGAAAATGAGGTGAAAATTTTCCATAACGCCATAGATTTTTCGACAATCCACCTGCGCGACTGCATGATTCCGCGCAATGAAATAGTGGCGGTCAACATGTCGACCACCTCGCGCGAGGAACTTTCCAAGCTCTTCACCTCGACCGGACGCTCAAAAATCATTGTCTACGAGGAAGATATTGATTCCGTGTTGGGCTACATCCACGTTTCGGAGCTTCTGCGCCCCGGCTCGGAATGGAAAGATACGCTAAAACCGGTTGTTTTTGCGCCGGAGTCGCTGCTGGCCAATAAGATGATGCGCCGCCTGCTGGCCGAAAAGCGCTCGGTGGCCATAGTGGTCGATGAGTTCGGCGGCACTGCCGGCATGGTTACTCTCGAGGACCTGATGGAGGAAATTCTGGGCGATATTCAGGATGAGCACGACCGCAACACGGTTGTTGCGCGCAGATTGCCCGACGGTTCGTTTGAATTCAGCGGACGAGTTGAGGTTGACCGACTGCGCGAGCAGTTCGGCCTCGACATTCCCGAGAGCGACGATTATCAGACCCTTGCCGGCTATATTCTCAACTCAACCGGCGCCATACCCGCTCAGGGCGAAAGCGTTACGCTGGGCGGCTTTGACTTCAATATTGCGCGTTCAACCGCCAATAAACTCGAACTGATAAAGGTTACTCCCGCTGCTTCAGCGGATTAGCTCAAGCAGTATGCTGTTGGCCGTCAGCCAGTTGCTTTCGGCTATGCGCAGTCTGCCCGGGCCTGCGGGTTCTAACAGCCGGCGCGCCGTTTGCAGTTCATCGGGCGTGAAAATAGCTTCATCAATTCCCCGGTCGGTGCGAAGGGCGGTTATCAACCTGTCGTTGAATCTATTATCGTCGGTTTCTTCTTCGATTTGAGCAGCGCCTTCGGGATTCTCCAAGTAGGCTTTCAGATTGGCAGGGTTCTCGCGGCGCACTTTGCCGTCGAAGGAGTGTGCGCCCGGCCCCAGACCGAGGTAGGGGGTCATGTCCCAATATGCCGAGTTATGTTGAGCTTGCTTTCCGGAGAGGGCGAAGTTGCTGATTTCGTAGTGGTTGAAACCGGCCTGTCGGGTGGTTTGGCAGAGGTGGAAGTACATCTGCTCGATGAGGTCATCGGGCGCCTCGGCGATTTTTCCGGCTTTGAGTCTGGCGGTGAGCAGAGTTCCCGGTTCGTAGGAGAGAATGTAGGCCGACAGGTGTTCAGGCGCCCATTCCAGCAATTCGCCCAACGACCGGCGCCAGCTTTCGAGCGACTGACCCGGCAGGCCGTAGATCAGGTCGAGTGAAATGTTGCTGAAACCTTCCGCGCGCAGTATGTTGTATGCCTTTCGGGCACCGGCGGCAGTGTGGCGCCGGCCAATGGCACGCAGTTCGTCGTCGTTGAGGCTCTGAACGCCCATGCTCACCCGGTTGGCTCCGGCCTGCAGCAGCCCGCGGGCCAGCAGGGGCGTAACGTCATCGGGGTTCACTTCGACCGTGCGCTCGCCCGGCGCCAACGCCAGATAGGGTGCCAGCCGTTCGGGGCTGACCGAACTGGGCGTTCCGCCGCCAATGTAGACCGTTTGCAGGTCGCCCACTTCGGAGCGCCGAGCTGCGAGCTCGCGGTTAAGAGCGGCGAAATAGCGCGCTTCGTCAAACGCGCGCAAAGGCCCGGAATAGAAGTCGCAATATGCGCACTTCGACCGGCAGTAGGGAATATGAACGTAGAGCCCGGCCATCAGTAGCGGCATGTTTTGCCGAACTGCTTGCAGAAGCGGCAGGCATCTTCCTTTTCGGCCATGGTTATAGGCACTTCGGTGTTAAACATCTCCTCAATCGTGGCGGCAAACAGCTCCTCGAAGCTCTCGGCAACCTGGGCGTAGTTTTGCAGCTCAACGTGTTTGGTGGCGGTGCCCATGCGCAGTAGCGGGTAGTCCTCGCTGTTCATGTCCTTGATTTTGAAAATCATCGGGCGAATCAGCGAGCGGTCGGTGCCGGTGACCTGGTGGTAGGCCATGCAGTAGACCATCAGTTGCAGAATTGCGCGCGGCAGGCGCGGATTGCCGATCTGAAACAGAGCTTCGACGTTGCCGAAAATCGTAGAGTCGTCGCCGGTCTTATAGTCGATGATTCGGGTAATTGTTTGTCCGTTTTCTTCAATCTGGTCGATGCGGTCAATAAACATGTTGAAGTTAACGGTCAGATTCTCCGAAACTTTCAGCGGCATCAGAAAGTGCTTCTCGGTTGCGACGATTCGGAACGGAGTGGTTTCGCGGCGAAACAGCGAGTGGAGTTCGCGGCGCAGGCCGTCGAGGTAGAAAAGCTCCTCGCCCGTGGTTATGGGAGTGTAGACCGCCGGGTTCTCCGAGTCATCGGGCAGGGTGGAGGGCACATGGAGCATTTCAATGTTGACGGCGCGGGTCAGCTCTTGTTCGAGCAAACCGTTGAAGCCTCCGTCCACGAGCTTGTCGAGGTCGGCGCGCTCAATCAATCCGCCGTTGCGTCCGCCAAAGAATTTATAGATGCGCTCGGCAACCAGGTGGACAACGTTGCCATGGTCGGCCGACGATGTTTCGCGCTCTATGGCGTCGGGCGGCGAGAGCTTCAGAATCTTTTCGAAGAAGAACTGCTTGGGGCAGTTCATGTAGGTTTTTATGCTGCTGGCCGAGAGGCTGTATTGCTCCAGCTTGCGTTGGTCCAGATAGTTTGCCAGGCGCTCTTTGACCAGGTCTTTCGACATGGTGCCGTCGGTGACCCTCCCCTCAAACAGGGGCAGAACCGGAAATCCGGCAACACTTTCGCTGACCTTCACTCCGGGGAAGTCGCCGTAGACCAGCTGGGTTATATAGCGGCAGGGCTGACCGGTGCGCATGGCGCCGCAGCGTGCGTCGTAGATAATAGTGAGGGAGCGGGCCCACGACAGGATGCGGTAGAAATAATATGCCGTGTCGGCCTCCGAGTGGTCGCGCGTGGGCAGGCCGTAGGCCCGGCGCAATGCTTCTGGAATGAACGAGCGTGCGCTTTCAGTGCCGGGATAGTTATCGTCGGTCATTGAGAGCATAACGATGTTGGTGTAGCCCAGCGCGCGCGTTTCGAGCATACCCATAACCTGCATGGCCTCAAACGATTCTCCCTCGAGCGGAATTGTGCGGTCGAGCAGCGAGTGTTCAACCATGTCGAACAGCGTGCGGCGGTCGGCTTCGATGTTGAACTCGGCAGCGTAGGCCGACAGGGCACTGACCGATTCGCGAATGGTTTCAACCGCAACGGAGTCGATGCTGCGCACCAGGCCGTTCAGCTCGGCGTAGTCAATCACTCCGGTGAAATAGTCTGCGATTTCGGCCACCGAGGCCTTTTTGCCAACGGTTCGCAGCAGCGGCTGCAGGCAGTTGAACTGCTCGGGCAGCTCGGCGGCGGTCAGGTTGAAAAGCCGGTGCTCGCGCATGTAGGGAATAAGCTCGGCCGCAGCTTCGGGCCACGCTAATTGAACGGCCGGATGCTTGACCAGTTCGGCAACGTCGTCGTGGAAGAAAATGGCGTTGCCCTTTGAGTCGAAACTTACGCGCATCTGCATTTTGGTTAGCTGCGAAATCAGCTGAACCAGTGCGGAAAAGCGCAAGGGGTAGCCCATCGTCACGTTGATTTGCGAATATTTCGCCGGAATGGACGACACGGTTGGCACGAGCATTTCGGCATCGGCCAGAACCAGCGCCGTTTCGTTGTCGTTGAGGAAACCGGCTGCCACCTGGGCCTGCGCCGTGGCTCCCGGAACGGCAATTACCTGCACCGAATGGGTTGCCGGGCGCGGCGGAATCTCAACTTCCGGTTTGCAGGCACGCAGCTCTTCAACGTAGGTTGAAATGAAGCGGCCTGCCGTGTTGACCCGGCGGTGGTTCATCAGCGTCGGATCGAAGTCCCAGTAGAAATGGGCCAGGCCCTGGCGCTGGAGCTGGCGGAACAGGGCGTGTTCGCTGTGGCTCAATCGGTTAAAGCCGATGAAAACGTAGAGCTTCGGGTTGAACGGCAGCCGCTCGCCGCTCATAACCGTTTCGGCCACAATGCGGTAGGCCATGCCCGGATAGCATTCGCCGTTTTTTTCGAGCAGGGCGTGGAATTCTTTGTAGAGCGGATTCAGAATTGCCCAGAGTTGGGTGAACTTGCGCTGCGGTGCCCCCTGAGGCGCAACGTGGTTCCAGAAAGGGAGCTCCTTGGCTCGGTCGCGGTTTTCCAGCGCAGTCTTCCAATATGGGTCGGCGCGCCAGAAAGTGCGGATAATTTCTTCCTGTTCGGCGGTGAGGTAGAAGGATTGAATCTGCTTGTAGTCGCTGACGTTGCGAAAAAGTTGGTCCGGGTCGGCCAGATAGCGGTCAACCTCGTTGAAATCGCGCAGAATCATCTGGCCCCAGAAACGGAAGCGGTCAAACGGCTCCACGGTTCCGCCAAGCCGGGCGCGAACGTTGCGGTAGGCCTCGTAGAGCATGAACAGCAGCCGCTCGGTCGAGGCGATTTTTTTGCCGCAGCCACGCTCAACCAGTTCGGCCAAAGTCAGAAACATCGAGCCGATTTCGTTGGCGTCGACCTGCATCCGGCTCGCGAGATATTGGCGGAAATAGGCGCGCGAGCGCACGTTGGGAAACACAAAAGTGTATTTCCTGACTTCAGGGTCGACGGCGTAGGCGTCGGCTATGGCGTTGAGAAAGGCGTGCATCGGTCAGGCTCGTAGCAGAATAATGACCTTGATGGCAAGGTCGAAAAGAACAATCTTGGCGCCGGTGTTGCCGCGGATGTCGGTTTCGGCATCGTTTAGTTCCTTGATTAGCCCTTCAACGTTGCGCTCGTTGATGAACGGACAGAAGCGCGAACTGAACTGGTTTTCGTCGGCGGTCAGGTAGTTGAGTTGCGGAACCCGGAGATTGAGAATGAAGTTTTCGCGAACCATTCGCTGGCAGTAGTCCAGAAAGCGGCATATGCCGTCGCGGCCGAGGGCGGCAACGGTTTCGCTCCAGGCTTTGAGGTCGCCGACCTTGCGCTGATAGGCCAGGCGCATCAGTTGCATGAAAAGGTCGAGGTTGCGCTGCGAGTCGCGCGTGCCCAGCGAATCGCGCGCGGCAATGACGTTGCCTTCGGCAACATGGGCCGCGGCCATGGCATCGGCCGGATTGAGTCCCGTGCCGATAACTTCGCTGACTTCGGCGTCGCTGAGCCGGCGCAGCTCAATGCGCTGGCAGCGCGAATAAACGGTTGGCAGAATTTCGGCCGGCGCGTTGCTGACCATAACGAACATCGAGCCGGCTTCGGGCTCTTCAATGAGTTTGAGCAGGGCGTTGGCGGTTGCAGGCACTAACTTTTCGGGGAGCCATATCAGCGCCACGTTCAGCCCCGACACTCGGGCGGCCATCGAGAGCTTGCGGCGCAAAACGTCGGCCTCGTCAACGTAGATAACCGGCTGGCCGTTGGCTTTGCCGAGCATTTCGGGCCAGTGGCGAAAGTCCATCCATGGGTCTTGGTCGAGCAGTTCGCGCCATTGAGGCATATAATCTTCGCAAAGGGTTGTTCCCGACCCTTTTTTCAGAATCGGGAAGGCAAAGTGCAGGTCGGCATGGTTGAGCGACTGATGCTGGCGGCACGACGGGCATTGGCCGCAGGAGTCGGTGTCGGTTGCCGAGCGGCCTGTGCAGTGGAGGTATTGAATAAAGGCGCGAGCCAGCATAAACTCTCCCGAGCCGACGGGTCCGGAAATCAGCAGCGCGTGGGGCAATCGCCCCTGCTGCACCATTTCAACGAGGCGGCGCTTGGCGTCGTGGTGGCCGGGAACATCGCTGAATTTCATAGAGCCAGAATGGTTTGAAAAAAGGTTGCGATAAAGAGCAGGCAGGACGTAGCGGCAAGCAGGCGGGTGCATTGCGCGCCGCTGAGTCCGCCGCGAAACATAACGTAGCCCCCTAAAAAGCCTATGGCCATGGGAATTATGGGCAGGGCTCCCCAGCTCATTCCGCCCCCAAGCCAGAGTCCGAGTCCGGCAAGCTGCCCTAAGGCGCAAAAAAGCAACGCCGAGCCCCGGGGGCCAACGAGGGTTGAAAGGGTGTTCTTTCCGGCAGCGCGATCGGCGTCAATGTCGCGATAGTTATTGACCAGCAGAACCATTGCACCCCAAAGTCCTATGGCTGCACCGGTTATCCATGCGCCGGTCGGGAGGGTGAGCGTCAGCAGGTAGACGGTCAGAACCACCGGCGCTATGCCGTAGAGCAGAATAACCGCCACTTCGCCTAACCTATGGCGCGAAAAAGGGTAGGGGCCGGCCGAGTAGCCGAGCGCTCCGAGGGCAATAACGATTCCGCACGGAAGCATTTCCCAGCCGCCGCGCAAAAGAGTGAGCAGACCGATGAGGCAGGCAACGCCCAAAGTGGAGAGGGCGGCTATGAGCATGGCGCGGGGCGAGATGATGCCGTTGGCAACTCCGCGCTCGGGGCCGCGGCGACCGGAGGCGGTGTCGATGCCGTCGCGATAGTCGAAATATTCGTTGGCAAAATTCGATGAGATTTGAGCCAGAACGGCAAACACCAGGCAAACGGGTGCCCATTCCCACCGGGTTTCGGCGCCCGATGCGGCAACGTAGCCCACCGCGGCCAGCACTCCCGAAATGCTCACCGGCAGGGTGCGCAGCCTGACGGCTTCAATCCATGCTCCGGCGCGGGTCATTTCAGATTGCCGCGCACGCGGTCGAGGAATTTTTTCATTCCATCGGCATCTTTGGCCTCAATCAGCGAGCGCAAAGTCGAAAGCTGCTCCTGAATCTTGTCGATCTGGTCGGTGGAGTGGGGGTTAAACAGAATTTCGGTCAGCAGGTAGTCGTCCTCGCTCATCAGCCCGTGGGCAATGGCCAGGTGGCGCTTAAAGGTGGTTCCCGGTGCCGACTGGTGTTTCATCACTCCGGCAAACACCAGAGTCGAAGCAAATGGAATAGTCAGCGAGTAGGCAACCGTTTCGTCGTGTTCGGCAAAAGTGAACTCTTCGACGTGGAGATGCAGGTCGCTATATAGCTGCTTGAAAAAAGCGCGGCCCAGAGTGTCGCCCTCCTTAATAATTATGGCGTTTTCGTTGCTCAGGTTGCTGAGCGAAGCAAAAGTGGGGCCAAACATCGGGTGGGTGCTGACGAACGGGTGGCCGCATTCGGCATAAAACTCGGGCAGGCCGGTCTTGACCGAAGCTATGTCGCTGAGCATGCAGCGCTCCGACAGGTAGGGCATGGCGGCGCGGAATGCCTGAATGGTATATTTCACCGTTGCGCAGTTGATAACCAGCTCGGGGTCGAAGTCCTTAACTTCGCCGAGCTCGGCAAAGCGCCGGCAATTGAAGGTGAAGCGCAGGCGTTCGGGGTCGGGGTCGTAGATTGCAACGTCGTGGGCAAACGACAGCAGGTCGCAGAAAAACGACCCCATTTTGCCTGCTCCGAGAATTAGAATTTTCATCGTTTGTTGAAGATTTCAATCTGCTGGCGCACCGACTCTTCGTGAATGGCCTGCAGAACGGTTTGCATGAACGACGGGTCCATTTCGAGTTCCTTGGCGGCGGCGCAGCGCGACTTCATGATTTCGTCGTGGCGACCCATTTGCAGCACCGGCATGCGGTGTTCCTTTTTGTAAACGCCGATTTCGCGCGAAATGCGCATGCGTTTTGCAAGCAGTTCAACCAGTTCGGAGTCGATTTCGTCAATCTGGCGGCGCAGCGATGCGAGCCCTTCGGTGGTGCCCTGCGGGTCGCGAACAACTAATTGCGACAGAATGTAGTTCAACACCTCGGGAGTCACCTGCTGCGCCTTGTCGCTCAGCGCGCAATCGGGGTCACAGTGGCTCTCGATAATCAGGCCGTGGAAACCCATGTCGAGCGCCTGCTGGCTCAGCGGCGAAACCAGTTCGCGCTTACCGCCTATGTGCGAGGGATCGCAGATTATCGGCAGCTCCGGAACGCGGCGGCGTAGCTCAATCGGAATGTGCCATTGCGGCAGGTTGCGGTAAAGGTGTTTGCCGTAGGCCGAAAAGCCACGGTGAATGGCGCCCAGTCGGCGCACTCCGGCGTTGTGGAGGCGTTCGAGCGCGCCAATCCAGAGCTCCAGGTCGGGGTTGACCGGATTTTTAACGAATACCGGAACGTTTTGCGCGCCCAGTTCGGCCAGAGTGTCGGCAATTTCCTGAACGGCAAAGGGATTGGCCGAGGTTCGGGCGCCAATCCAGAGAATGTCGATGCCGCTTTCAATGGCGTCGATAACGTGCTGGCGGGTGGCCACTTCGGTGGCCGTTTTCAGGCCATAGAGCTCCTTGGCCTTGGCCATCCAGGCCAGACCCGGTTTGCCCACGCCCTCAAAGCCGCCGGGCTTGGTGCGCGGTTTCCAGATGCCGGCGCGCAGAATCTTGATGCCGTTGGCGGCGAGTTCGGCGGCCGTTGTCAGCAACTGTTCTTCCGTTTCGGCCGAACAGGGGCCGGCGATTATTATAGGCTCGGTTGAGCGGTCAATGATTGGTTCGAGATCGGTTAATGCCATTTAAGTACTTGGTTTTATTGTTCGTTTTCGGATTCTGAAAGGTCGTCGTAGGTCTGATAGAGAAAATCATTGTAGGGGAAGCGCTCCAGATGAATTGCTTTCGCGTCGGTGTAGATCATCTCCTTGAGCCGGTCAATGCCAATATCTTTCTTCGCGGAGATGAACACGCATTTGCCGTTGAGCTTGGCCATCCAGGTCTGTTCCAGCTCCTCGAGCGGAATATTCTCGCGGGTGCGCGGTGTCAGGTCGTTTTCATCTTTGGGGGTGAAAGTGAACGCGTCGATTTTGTTAAACACCATTATCATAGGCTTTTCGGCGGCGCCGCAAACCTCCTGAAGGGTTTTGTTAACAACCTCGATCTGCTCCTCAAACTGAGGGTGGCTGATGTCAACAACGTGGAGCAAAATGTCGGCCTCGCGCACTTCGTCGAGAGTGCTCTTAAACGAGTCGACCAGATGCGTCGGCAGCTTGCGAATGAACCCGACGGTGTCGGTCAGCAGAAACGGCAGATTGTCGATAATCACCTTGCGCACCGTGGTGTCCAGCGTGGCAAACAGTTTGTTTTCGGCAAACACCTCGCTCTTGCTCAAAACATTCATCAGCGTCGATTTGCCCGCGTTGGTGTAGCCCACCAGGGCCACTCGAGTCAGTTTGCCGCGGTTTTTGCGCTGAATATTCTTCTGGCGGTCAATGCTCTCCAGTTCCTTTTTCAGGCGCGAAATGCGATCCAGAATTATGCGGCGGTCAGTTTCAATCTGAGTTTCGCCCGGGCCGCGCATGCCGATGCCGCCACGCTGGCGCTCCAGGTGGGTCCACATTCGGGTCAGGCGCGGCAGCAGATACTGATACTGCGCCAGCTCAACCTGCGTTTTAGCAGTGGCCGTCTGGGCGCGTTTGGCAAAAATGTCGAGAATCAGCGAAGTCCGGTCCAGCACCTTGATTTGCAGCTCGCGCTCAATGTTGAGCACCTGCTTCGTCGTCAGGTCGTCGTCGAAAATAATCATGCCGATTTCATTCTCTTCGACGTATTGCTTGATTTCCTGAAGCTTACCTTTGCCAACAAAGCTCACGCGGTCAGCGTGGTCAAGCTTCTGGGTGAAAATCTTAACCGTTTCAGCTCCAGCCGTGTCGGCCAGAAAAGCCAGCTCGTCAAGATATTCCAGCGCCTTCTGTTCGGGTTGGCGCGGAGTGATGAGGCCCACCAGCACAGTGCGCTCGTTCGCCTCCTTATTTAAAATCATATCTTTCATAGACCCTGCAAATTTACAAATTTCTCCCC
>CAZDVP010000029.1:0-16216 GCA_964508865.1 uncultured Bacteroides sp.
TAATCCTGCGCGATTATGGCGCGGGCGTGGATATGGTCGCTTTCATAAAATTCTGAAACATCGTCTTTTTCGCGACGTGGAGCAACACCGTAGTTTCCGAGAATAGGGTAGGTGGTAACGAGTATCTGCCCTTCGTAGCTCGGGTCGGTAAGCGACTCGGGATAACCGGTCATGGCAGTGTTGAAAACGACTTCGCCGGCAGTCGAAGCGGGGTAGCCGAACGACTTTCCGTGGAAAACAGTTCCGTCCTCGAGTATCAGACGGGCGTTTAGAATCTGGCGCATAAGCAAAGAATGTGGTAATTTTTTCTTTGCGTGCAAAGTTACGAATTTTCCAGCTAACTTCGGGCCTTTTTTAAACCAAATTTTGCATTTGGGTGTTAATTTTTCAGATAAAACAATTAACTATAAGGAAATGAAAAAATTCGGTATTTTTTATGGCTCGCAAACCGGAACTACTGCATCGGTTGCCCGCCGCATAGCCTCGAAGCTCGGCATTGATGAAAGCGATGTTCACGACGTAGCCAAAACCGCCCCCTCGGCAGTGGGCGATTATGAGAACCTGATATTCGCAACTTCTACCTGGGGCTCAGGCGATGTTGAAGAAGATTGGCTCGACTTTTTGGATGCGCTGATAGCAATGGATCTGCGCGGCCACCGTGTTGCCCTTGTCGGGGTCGGCGATGAAACCATGGCCGATACGTTTAACTCCGGCGTGGGTATCATTTACGATAAGCTGAAGAACAGCGGCGCATATTTTATCGGTTCCTATCCGGCAGATGTTTATAACTTCAAGCACTCGGAGGCCGTTGTTGACGGTCAGCCGGTCGGTTTGCTGCTCGATGAAACGAACCATGCCGACCTGACCGACGGACGTATCGACGGCTGGCTGCTGAACGTTGCTCGCTATTGACCGGCTACTCGCAGCAAATTCTGATGTGGCTTTCGGTGGTTGCCGGATTTTGCAGAACCTGAATCTGCACCGGCAACTCCGAACGCAGTTCTTCCACGTGGGAAATTATTCCTACGTGGCGTCCTGTTTGTGAATGTAGCTGAGTCAGGGTTGCTATGGCGTCTTTCAGCTGCTGACCGCTCAAGGTGCCGAATCCTTCGTCGATAAACAGCGTGTCGACCTCCAGGCCGTCGGCAATATCGCTAAGCGCCAGGGCCAGAGCGAGCGAAACCAAAAAGCTCTCGCCGCCGGAAATAGTGTTTGCCGGGCGCGATGTGCCGCCGTCGTAGGCGTCGTTGACGTAGATAACAAACGAGTTCGGGTGCACACGCAGGCTGTATCGGTCTGACAAAGTCGCCATATATTTATTGGCTGAGTCTATCAGATCCATCAGAACGTAGGTCTGGGCGATGTTGACGAATTTCTTTCCGGTGGTGTCGCCGAAAAGACTGTCGAGCTGGCGCCAGCGCTCTTCTTCCTTACGTTTTTCTTCAAGCTCCTGAAGCCGGCGGGCGTGAGTGGTGCGCGCTTCGCTGTCGGCAGTAAGTTTTTGGGTTATGATACCTATCCGGCGGTTGACGTCAATGGTTTCTTCGTCGATTTTTTGCTTTTCGTTGTTGAGCTCGTCGAGCGGAGTGTCGCCGAGGTTTTCAGGCCGATTGGCAGAGTGTTCCGTATAGCGGCGCCGGGCATCTTCGAGAGTAGTTTGGGCGCTGACCAAAGCCTCGGATGCCGCTGAAATATCGCGTCGGGCACGTGCGATTTCATCGGCCGACAGTTCCAGAATCTGCTTTAGGATGAAATCGTGCATCCGGTTCTCCTCAAGGAACCGGGTTATACGAGCCTGTGCCTGCTGAATGGTTTGCGTGGCGTTCTTTTCGGTCTGGCGCTTGGCGGCAACTTTGGCGTGCAGGGCACTCACTTCCCGGTCAATATTTGCAATTCTGATCGGGCTGATTTTCGAGTCGCACGGCAGGTTAATCTCGTCGATAATCCGGGTGTTGCGCAAAAATTGCTCACGCGAGGTTTCAATGTGGCGGTTGAGCTCGTTGAGAGTATCTAAAGCCTTGGCATATGTTTGAGCTGCGCGGGTGAGTTGCTCGGCGTAGTCGGCGGGTTGCTTGAGGGGCGAGTAGGGTGATTCATAGCCGACGGTCAGCGAAAGGATTTCGGTTTCGAGATTTTGGATATTCTGATTTGTGGCGTCTATGCGGCCACGGTAGGTTGCCGCACCGGTTTGGGCGGTGACCATGCGGGAGTTAACTGCGCCGAGGACTTCGATGGCTTGTTCGGCCTTTTGAGTAGCATCCTTCAGCTGTTTGCCGAGTTCCTTGAGCTTGACCGAGTGGTCGTTGATTTCTGCTAATAGAGATTCAACCGACGCTATTTCGCTGTTGATTGCGGCAAGAGTTCGCACCGGGTCAGGCAGATTGGTCGACTCTGCAGTAATGGCCGTCCGGGCCACTTCGATTTTGGCCTGCAATCGGTTTGATTCCGCCTCGAGTTCAACTGCAATCCTGTCCGCTTGGCGATAGTTGTTTTCATAGCCAATAATCAGCATTTCTATATCGCGTTCGGCCGGCAGTTTTTCTACGGTTTGGCGACACAGGGGGCAGGCGCACCCGGGTGTCAGACCGGCGCGCAGTTTCTTTATTAACGCATCGACCGACTCGCGCTCATGTTCATAAACCCGTTTTGCTTCGTCGCGTTTTTGCTTGGCTTCAAGCAGGTTTCGGGCGAGTTTTTCGAGCTCAGCTTGATTGGCCTCGATTTCCTGACGGAGCGCAACTATGCGCTCCCGGCGTTCTACTTCAGTTTTTTCTGCTTTCAGGCGGTCAAGGGCTTGGCGAATCTGTTCCGGGCGCTTGGCTTCGATGATGGCTTCGAGATCGTCGACCGACTGCTGCAGCTCCAGCCGCGCCTTTGTGCACTTTTCGGCATTCGCTGTTGCCTGTTCATGTTCTTTTTGCAGTTCGTGTTTGATTGTCCTATCCAGAGCCGACATCTCGACATTTAACTGATTCAGCGATGCTCGCTCCGCTATGAGCGCCGAAATTTTGGTCGCGATAACCTGTTCGCGCTCATAGACTCCGACCTTAGGCTGCTCGCGGTCAAACAGGGTTTTCAGTTCCAGAGCCTTGGCTGTATCGGCAGCAATGGAATTGCGCATATGTTCCAGGCCGCCGCGCAGGTCGAGCGCGCGTGCAGTCAGTTCATCCAGGTCGCGTTGAGCATGCTCTTTTTCCTGCTGTGCCTTTATAATTTCCGCGTTCCATGAGCGAGGCTGTTCGGTTTGGTCATACTGATTAACGAGCGCTTTTTTGTTTGCGATTTCCCTGCCTGAGGCCGCTATTTCGGCTTCGGTGAACTTCTGTTCAAACATCTTCAGCTGCTCGGTCAGTGTAGCTTCATTCTGCATCCAGATTATCCGGTCGGCAAGCGCTTGCGACTGCTTCAGGAGTTCGCTATTCCGGGTTTCAAGCTCGCTTTGAAGTCGGGTTTCCTCTGCGAGTTGCTCTTCGGTTAGCAGCTCAATGCTGGAAAGCTGCTGCTCCAGTTCGTTGGCTGCGTCTTTGCGAGCTTTGTAGTTCTCGCGGATTTTAATGGAGATTCGGCGGTAGATATCGGTGCCGGTAATTTTTTCGAGGATTTCGCTCTTTTCTTCGTTGGGAGCGTGGAGAAAGCGCGTGAAATCACCTTGGGCAAGCATTGTTGTGCGGCAGAACTTTTTGAAGTCGAGACCGACTGCGCGCTCAACCTGTTCGCGGACCTGAGCGACTTTTTCGAGCACTATTGTTTTGCCCTCGCGAGTGAATTCCAGCGTATGGGTGTGAGCGCGAAACGGCCTGTCGGGCTTCTTATATGGTCTGGCTGTTGCCCATGTTGCTTTATATCTAATGCCGTCGTTGCCTATGAAACATAGCTCCGCCGAGGCTTGAACCGCATCGAGCCGGGCCATTGCACGCGAGTCGGTATACTTATTGCCGTCTTCAGTCTCAACGCTCTTATGGCCCGCTTCGGCCAGTCGCTGCAAGCGCGGAGTGGTGGCGTAGAGCGCCAGACAGATTGAATCGAGAATCGTTGACTTACCTGAGCCGGTATTGCCCGAAATCAGGTAGACCGGAGCCGAGGCCAGCGGTTCGGCTGTGAAGTCGATGAATGCCGACGGAAGAGATGCTATGTTGGTAATGGAAAGACTAATCAGTTTCATTTTCGAGGTCGAGGGTAATTTGGCGGAAGAGTTCAGTCATTTCGTCGGTCAGGGGTGTGCCGTTGAATTTCGCGTACTCTCGGGCAATTGCCAGAGGGTCTTCGTTTTGAAACTCGCGCACGCTGCGGATTCGGATATTTTCAGTGCCGCCGGTTTCGGTGCGTTTTGCATTGATTGTGCAGCAAACGGCGTTAGAGCCTGCCAATGCGTCGGCTATGAGCTGGCGGCGATTATCGGGTAGGGGGTTGTCGGCCAAAATGTTGAGCCGAAGGAGCTCGGGCTGCGCGGGATGATATTTTATAAGTAGCTCCAGCATATCGTCCCACTTCAGGAATGTTTCAGGGTCGGGTAGGGTAACCAACCTGCGGAGCGGTTCGAAGTTTATGGCTTCGACCTGCGGCTCGGCTCCACGCTCACGGATGTCTATGATGCTTACGCCATGGGCCGACGCTGCTTCGTCAAACCCGATTGCGAGCGGCGAACCGGAGTATCGGATGCGGTGGTGGCCACCGCCATGAACAAATTGGGGGCGGTGGATATGGCCCAAAGCCAGATAGTCATAGCCCGAGGCGAGGGTGGAGATTTCGGCTGCGCGGATGTTGCCTATATATTCGGCCGTTTCGGTTTGAGTTCGCTTGTGACCATTGAAATCGGCGCCGATTACGGCCATATGGGCGGAAAGTACCAACGGCAGGTTATTATCGGGCACCGCATCTAACAGCCGCTGAAAGTAGTTGGCCGGCAACATCCTCTCGTTGACGAACGGAACGGCAGCCACATAGCCTTTTCCGGGAATTTCAATAATGTTCGCCGCCGGATTTTCGGGGTCGATGTTGCCGATAGCGTGAACATTGAGCGCCTGCCATGGAGTGCGGAAAATTTCATGGCGATTGGCCGAGTCGTGGTTGCCGGAGGTAACGACAATCACCATTTCAGGGTGAAGCCGGTGGAAATCAACCAGAGCGTTGGCCAGAAGTTTCTGAACCTCGATGGCGGGCATGGACGTGTCGAAAACGTCGCCTGCAATAATCATGCAGTCGGGTCGGTGAGTGGCGATAACATTACGTATATTCAGCAGCATGGCCGCGAACTCGTCGCGGCGGTCAACGCCGTAGAGTTCGTGGCCAAGATGCCAGTCGCTTGTGTGGAGCAGTTTCATTACTTGGATATGAGGCCGCGGTTTCGCAGCAGGGCGTCAACGTTGGGCTGACGACCGCGGAAATTCACGTAGAGGGTCATCGGGTCTTCCGAGCCGCCTGCCTCGAGCACATTCTTTTTAAACGAAGCAGCTGTTTCCGGGTCGAAGATTCCGCGTTCCTCGAAGAGTTCGAAGCCGTCGGTGTCGAGAACTTCAGCCCAAAGGTAGGTGTAGTAGCCCGAAGCATAGCCGTCGGAACCGAAAACGTGTTTGAAATAGGGTGAACGATAGCGGAACTGCAGCTCGGCAGGCATTTGAAGTTTTTCGGCAACGGAGCGCTCAAAGTCCATAACGTTGACAGAGTCGCCCTGCTCCAGATTCAGCTGACCCCAATAGAGGTCGAGTAGTGCTGCAGAGGCGAGTTCGCCGGTTGTGAAGCCTTGGTTATGGTGTTCGGCGGCCTGGAGTTTGGCAATGAGTTCGTCGGGAATTACTTCGCCGGTTTTCCAATGGTGGGCATACTGTTTGAGCATTTGGGGAGCAACGGCCCAATGTTCGTGAATCTGGCTGGGGAGTTCAACGAAGTCGCGGTCAACGTTGGTACCGGCCTGCGAGCGATATTGAGCGCGGGTGAGCATTCCGTGCAGACCGTGGCCAAATTCGTGGAACAGGGTTTCTACGTCGTCAATTGACAGCAGGGCCGGAGTGGTTGCGGTCGGGCGGGTAAAGTTGCCCACGTTATAGATAATGGGAGCTACGCGGTTGCCGTTTTCGTCGATATATTCGCCCTTGAATTCGCTCATCCATGCACCCTGACGCTTAGATGCGCGGGGGAAGTAGTCGTTCATAAACACAGCGATATGTTCGCCGGTCTTGGCGTCAGTAACGTCGTAGACCTTAACTTCGGGGTGGTATTTGGGAGCGTCGGGGAGTTCGGTGAAGTTCACGCCATAGAGGGTATTGGCCATTTTGAATGCGCCCTGCAGCACGCTGTCGACTGCGAAATACTGACGCAGTTCATCTTCGTCGAGGGCATATTTTTGCTGGCGGAGCTTTTCTGCGTAGTAGGAGTAGTCCCAGGGCATAATCTTTTCGGAAGTGAGGGTCTGCATTTCGGCAACTTCTTCGTTAACGCGGTTGCGGGCTGCGCTCCAAACCTGATTGAGCAGGTTCATGGCTGCTTCGGGCGTTTTAGCCATAACGTTGGCTGTTGCGTAGGAAGCGAAGTCGGGATAACCGAGCAGGCGGGCTTTTGCGGTGCGGGCCTTTACGATTTCGTTGATAACGGGGCCGTTGTCATATTTGCCCGATGAAGCCAGCGAAGTGTAGCCTTCATAAACCTGGCGGCGCAGGTCGCGGTCGGCCGCATATTGCAGAACCGGCAGGCGGCTCGGGCCGTGGAGAGTGAAGGCATAGGTGCCGGCAGGCAGGTTGCGCTCGGCGGCTGCTTCGGCAGCAGCGTCGATAACGCCCTGAGGCAGTCCGGCCAGACGAGCGGTGTCGGTTATGCTGATAACGAACTCATTAGTCGCGGCCAGAAGATTCTTGTTGAACTTCAGGTAGAGGTCGGTCAGGCGCGAGTTAATGGCCTTGAGCGAGTCCTGGTCGGCAGCGGAGAGTTTCGCGCCGTTGCGAACAGCGTCGTTATAGGTCTTTTCAACCATGCGGAGCTGAGGTGTGGTCAGGTTCATAGATGCACGGTTGTTATAGACGCTTTCGATGCGGCCGAACAGCTTAGGGTCCATAGCCATTTCGTCGGCCCACTTCTGGGCTTCGGAATAGAATGTTGCGGCCACTTCTTCGCTTTCGGGCGAATTGAGCGCTTCGTCGAGGCCTGAGAAAAGCAGGGCCACGCGGTTGAGCAGTTCGCCGCTGTTGTCGAGAGCGAGAATAGTATTTTCGAAGTTAGGGGCTTCGGGATTTTCGACTATGGCTTTGACTTCATCTTTCTGAAGGTTGATTGCCTCGCGGAGAGCGGGCATATAGTCCGACATCTGGATCTGGTCGAACGGAGGAATTTCAAACTGTGTCTGATAGTCAGACAGCAGGGGATTCTGGCGGTTCATGGAGGGTAGGTTGTCTTTTGCAAAAACGTAGAGCGCGGATGCGCCTGCAACCAGCGCTGCTGCTAAAATGAGTTTCTTTTTCATGTTGAGAATGAGTTGTTGTTTCTACGTGCAAAGTTACGCATTTTTTTCGATATTCTAATTCTTGATGAACTTCTTTTGATTTATGATGTAGATGCCGCGCGGCAGCTTTGCCATGGCCGAAGCCTCGTCGGGGAAAGCGCCGATGCATACTCCCTGGAGGGTGTAAACTCTCACCATTGCGGGCCTGGTAGCATCGCAGTCAGCCGGAGTAATCGCTGAGAACTTGCTCTTCGGCAGATTCCTGTTGAACCATTCGATGTTGCTGCGCAGATATGTTTTCAGGTGCTCGCTCCGATATTCGGCGCCGTATATTTCCGGGTCGTCGCCCCAGTGCAAACAGTCAATTGTCCAGGCATCGGCAAGTGTGCCTATGTTGCTGTCGATGTAGTCAATAACGGTGTAGACTTTGTCGGGATAGATTTCTTTCCACGCTTTTTCAACGGCTTTGCAGAAACTGTCGTATTGAATGATTTCGCCAATCCAGTGAGGAAGGATGTTGTAGTGCACTTTCATGCGGAACGTGTAGTCCTCCTTTTCGCGATAATAACAACTCATATCCCAAACCGGGCCGGCAATCCATTTGGCATCGTCGCCCAGGTCTTTGTGGAGATAGAAACTGCCGTGGAAACCGTCGGGGTTATCGAGCACCTCCTGGATGATGAAGAACCGGGCAATGCTCTCAACGTCGAGAAACTGCTCCCAGTCGGTCGATGTTTTGTCGGTCGCATAAATAGCTTCGTTCATGGCAAGGAGCTCATCGGTGAGCCAGCTGCGCTGAATTGCCGACAGGTTTTCGGGCGAGTGGGGCTTAACGGTAATGTTCCAGTCGTCGTTTTCCTTAAAAGTAACGCTTGAAAACTCCCAGTAGTTATCGACTTCAACGAGCCATCCGCCGGTAATCAGATCGGGGTCTGTTTCGTTGTCGGGCTGCTCGTAGATGTCAACCCGGTTTTTGCCGATTCTGATTGTTTCCATTAGAAAATAAAGGCCGATGTATTCGTTGTTGAGCATAACTTCGACAGGCTGAAAGCTCGGTGTCCAATCCATTTCCAGAAGTTTGCCGAGATAGAGGCCGGCAGCGTTGCCTTCGACCGGTTTGATCAGCGCCCAGTGCTTGTTGCGCGGCATACCCAAAATCGACAGCTTTTCGGCAAACTTCAATTTATATGGTTTCTTGATGCCTTTCCATGACGAGTGGCCGCGTCCGCGAATCTCCATGCTCACCGGTTCTGCTTCCGTGCCGATTGGCTGCACTCCTTCAATGCCCATGGCGTCGAGGCGGAACGTTGCGTTGAGGTAGTCGCGCTTAGATATTATCGGCGTGTGGTTCTCGGTTTCGATGTAGACCACCGGAAGGGTACCCGAGATTTCGGCCGAGGCATTCAACGTGCCGCTCAGCGCAGCTGCAATGATCAGGATAACGTATATCAAATATGACATTTATGTGTGGAAACAGATAGGCTGTTAGATGAATGCAAATATACTAAATTTAATCCAACTGCAGAAAAAAATTAAAATTTTTACGAAAAATTTGTAGGAAACAAAAAACTATTGCTAACTTAGCGCCGTTAAAACAACCCAACGTTAAAACTAAAACCTTAAAAAAGACATATGATATACAACTTTCGTGTGGTTTCCGACGAAGTAGATAACTTCCGCCGTGATATTCAGATTGACGCCGACGCTACATTTCTGGATCTTCGCAACGCCATCTACGATAGTGTAGGCTACGATAAAAACCAGATGTGTTCATTCTTCATTTGCGATAACGAATGGGAAAAGGAACGCGAAATCACCCTTGAGGACATGGGCCTCGATGCCTCGGAAGATTCCTTCCTGATGGAGGACACTATTTTGAGCGACGAGATTGAAGACGAAGGCCAGCGCCTGATGCTTACGTTCGACTATATGAACGACCGCGCATTCTACATGGAAATGAAGTCTGCCGAGCCCGGAAAGACCCTCATGGAACCGCTGGTTGCAAGCGCCATGGGCAACGCCCCCAAGCAGGAGAGCGAGCTGGAAATCATTGAGCCGTCGAAGGCGGCCGCCGCCAATAAGGCCGTTGAGGAGTTTGACGATGAGTTCTATGGCTCCGATTCCTATAACGACGATGAGTTTGAAGCCGGCGGCTTCAGCGACATGACTCTCGAAGAATAAATAACAATATAAAAGAATAACGCGCAAGGCCGAAAGGCTCTGCGCGTTATTTAAGTTGTCTTACGAGGATTCGAACCTCGACAGGGAGAACCAAAAACTCCAGTGCTACCATTACACCATAAGACAATCATATTCGCCCAAGGATATAGTTCCCTAAAGCGATTGCAAAGTTACACTGAAATTTCCGATTTTGCAAATATTCGGCGAAAAAAATAAACTTTTTAGAATTTCAGTTGTCATATTTATATAGTAACACATTAACTTATATAAATATGAAAAAATTTCTTCTTCTCGTGGCCGTTGCCGTAGCAGGATGTTTTGCTGCACAAGCAAAGGATGAGTATGTTCGCGATGTCAACTATCTCCCTCAGACAGCCAAGTCTTTTATTGAGCAGCACTTTAAAACTGCCGACGTGAGTTTCATAAAGCTCGACAAGACTTTGGGCAAGGTAACGGAATATGAAGTCGTTTTTCAAGACGGCACCGAAATTGATTTTGACGGTAAGGGCAATTGGGATAATATCGAAATGCCCGTAAAGAAATCGGTTCCCAAAGCAATTGTGCCTGCCGAAATCGCCAAGTATGTTGGCAAGAACTATCCGAATCAGCGCATCGTTTCGATTGACAAAGATCGTTCAGGCTATGAGATTGAACTTCAGAACGGTGTTGACCTCAAGTTTAACAAGGCCGGCCAGTTCAAACGCATTGATTAACCGGGAAACAGTTCAACCATAAAAAGCGCGGCGCAAGTTCCAAATCAGGAGTTTGCGCCGCTTAAAATATCTATTGCACGGTATGTTATCGGATAAGTACTTTCACCCCGTTGATGATGTTGATGCCTTTGGCTGGAGCGCTCAGCCGTCGGCCGCTCAGGTCGAATACCAGGCTTGACTTCGCTGCAGTGGTGATTTCGAAGATTCCCGCTGCGTTATTGTAGGTCAGAGTAAAATGGCTGCCGGCCTCAGTGCCGTTGTTGCCCTCAACAATGTTTCCGTTCTGGTCAACGGCCGCAAACATTACCTCGAAATTGCCGTCGGGAAGCAGGGCCGGAAGGGTGAGCTGCCAGCTGCTGTCGTAGCCGTCAACGTCGAGGTCGCTGCTGAGGCCCTGAGCGGTGAAGTCGATTGAGCCGTTGACCTGTTCAATTGCAACAAGGCCGGTGAAGTCGAGGGTAATAACGCCGTTGCCGCTCATAGCTGCTCCTTCGGCCGGAGTAATGGAACTGAGAACAATGTCGGAAAACTCAAAGGGAGTGGTGGTACCGGTAATGGTTACGGTTTCCTCGGTTCCACGGGCAGTGAAGGTGAGAGAGTAGGTTTCTCCGCGATAGAGCGTAATCTCTTCTGTCATAGCATGGAGATATTGTCCTTCGGAGCGCTGGGTCATTATAACAGGGCCGTAGATGACCTCATCGTTATTGATAATGCTGAAGCTCACTTCCTCGCCTGAATCAAGGTTCGAGTCGATAGTAACGGTGCGTCCGCGTGCCAGCGAGGCGAGCGATGTTCCGTTAGCCGGATTGGAGAAGAGCAGGGCAAAGCCGTTATATTTGGCGGTGAACTCCGCCGAGTGGTTGATGCCGTCGGATGTTTCGAGGTCGGCAAGAGTGACAATCACGTTCTGTTTGCTCTGCCACCCCTGGGGAATGCGGGCAGTAATCAACCCGTCGGCAACGCTCAAATCGCGTTTGGCAATCGCTGCGGATTCAGTGCCCGACGTGAAAATCATTGCACTGAATTCGAGCTGGTCGGGGTGGTTATAGGCTATTTTGATTTCGGTTTCGCCCTCGAGATTCGAGCCATAGGCCGGGGTGAATTCAACTGCAAAATTGATGGGGTCGATGTTGGTGAACGGAACTCGGAACTGATAGGATCCGATTGAGCCTTCGGATGCGAGCATGTATTGGCCGCGAGTGTCCTTGATGCCGGTAAGAACGATATCTATGAAGTCGAGTACCGAACCCGACGGCGACATGATTTCCGGTGTGCGCAATTTGCCTGCAAGGTCAATTATAATGCTGTTGCCGTTGACTGTTGCGGGTATGGTTTCGATGTACTCGTAGCCTAACTCAATCGGCGAATAGCAGATGCTCACAGAGGGATTAGCAGCAACGGGCCCGCTGAAAGTGAAAACAGCTTTTGATTGGTCCGAACCGACCGGAATCCAGCTGTAGACCGGGTCGGGGATTTCGTGGCTGACAAGCGTGTATGGCGCACCGGCTGCAATATACTTGACGGTGATACTGTTGGCCGGTTTGCCGAGAGCATCTTTGACGTCAGAGAAAACAACCGAGATTTCCTCGCCTCCCGAAAGGGTGCCGTTGGAATAGAGCTCGGCAAGGGCTTTGCGCATAAGAACCGATGTGTCGCTGCCGTAGGTCAGCACTTCAGCATCAACCGATGTGGAGCCGACTTTCACTGTGGCTTTTCCAACGGAGATGTTCTGATTTGTTGTTATCGTTGCGAACTCTTCGGCTGCGATATCGAATACCGAACCGGGCGTCGGATCCACGCTGAGAATGCGCAAAGCCGGGTTGAGGGAGAGCGAAATCACTCCGTCGTCCATAACGAAGTCGGAATAGATATAGTAGGTCGTGCCGGCCTCAGCCTTGAATTGATAAGCCTGCTTACCGTTGATGTAGCCCGCGTATTCCCAGTCGGCAACCTGTTGAAGCACATTAGAATCAGTCAGGGTGTGGGCGGCAATGTCGCCGTATTCAATAATGATACCGGATTCAGCCGGGGTTATTTTCCCCTGAAATGCTTTATATTGCTTGACTTGATATTCTTTGTCGAACTCCAGTTCGATGAAATCCGCCGGGTTTATGGCTGCAGATGCCAAGGTAGTCGTGGCGGCCAATGCCAATGTCAGAAGTTTATTCATATTCAAACCGTTTAGAAAATAATTTTTGATGCCTTAGAGCCTTGACGCCTGATTAGCAGCTGGCTCTTGCGGGGAGATGAAACGCTGCGGCCCTGCAGGTCATAGTAGCTGACTGATGCCGAAGAGTCGTTGGTGAGTACTTCTTCAATAGCCGATTCAACGCTTACTTTGGCGCGGGCCGCGTTGATAACGCGGTCAGTATCGGAGTTAATCATCATAACCACAAAGTCAAGGTTCTGGTCGTTTTCGATATTGTCAGGCATATCGACCGTCAGCGAGAACGGATAGGAGGTGCCGGCAACCTGATTTGCGGGAACGAGGGCCGAAGTGCCGTTGAAGGAAGCCCCGTAGGTCTGGCGGGCAACATGGTCAATTGTGATGCCGACGCGGCTCTTGGCGTTTACACCTCCTGCGCCCCAGCTGCCGAGAACCGGGTCGGATATCGTGTAGAAATTGTTGGCCTGAACCGTTTTGCGTTCGTTTTCAAGCAGCACGCCGAACAGCGCTACGTTGCTTGAGCCGTTGATTGCAAAGCGTGTGTTACCTTCAAGAGTGATTGTTCCGTTAGCCTTGGCGAGAGTGGCGGTGAATTCAACTTCGCCGTCGGGGGCGGTCTGCATCAGCGCGCTGACTTCATCGAGCCAGACAACCGGGTCCGTTTCTTCGCTTTCGGTCAGGCCCTGGCCGGAGAAGTAATAGGTGTTGTTGCCCGAAACCATAGGGAAGCAAGCTGTTGTGCGGTTAATCAGGCCGGAGGGCGCGCCGAGCAGCTCCAGACCGGTAAAGGCCGAATAGTCCTCCAGTCCGCTGCCGAGCGGGTCGCCGGTGTAGGTACGGATAACAATGGGAATTATCGCGCCGGGGAATGTGCGCTCCAGATTTTCCATGGCCAGGAAGCCGAGCGGGCAATTGGAGCAGTTGCTGCCGCTATATTCTTCGATAACTACTTTGCGTTCGGGCGAGAACTCCAGGTTTTTAATGGCGAAGTTATAGCTCGCGGCATCGGTGTTGTTGATGAGTATATCGACAGTGTAACGATTAACAACTCCGGGGTTAAGCGGAAGTTTGTCGGGGAAGGCAAAGTTGAACCGGTTACCTTTCTTTAAACTTAGATTAGACGCTGACTGCTTGCTGATTTCATTGTTGCCGCTGCGCAGCGTAAGCTCGATTTGCGAAATTTCGAGCATATCGCCGGTTATGGTGATTTCGCCTTCAATAGCAGCCTCGGTAGCCTTGACAACCGATTCGGGAGTGGTTATGGTAGTGAGATATTGCAGGTCATGGATAACTTCAACCGAATTGAGCATCACCGCACTCTGATTTTCATTATCGTTAACGAAAGCCAGATAGAGGTTTTTGCCTGCATATGCCGCCAGATCAATCAAATATGTTTCCCAATCGCCTTCGAAGCCTTCTTCGCTCCGGCCGGGGAGCAGACGTTCGCTGAAAATCAGGTCGCCATTGGCTTTAATGTCGTCAACAATTGATTTGCTCAGGGTTGAGAAGCCGTTTTCGCTGACGTAGGCGTAGACTTTGAGAATGTCGGTTTTGCTGTTGAGATAGCTCTGAGCCTCGAATTTCAAGTAGCAGCGCGAGTCGGGTATGAACAGCTGCGGAGTAACTGCCCAGTCGTCGGCTTGGCCGGGAGTGGAAAACATTGAGTGTGCTGCAAGTGCCATTTTTGTAGCTTCGGTCGATTCGCGCACGAGTGCCCAGGGAGTTTGAGCGGTGAATCCCCAGCCGGCGGGAATCTGGGCCGGCGGGAGCTGGTCGCCGTCGTAGAACATGAAGCCGGAATAGTCAACAAAATCGTCGGCAAAGAGTGTGCGGTCGTTGGCTGACACCTCGCGGACGTAGTTACCGGAGTATTCAAGAATGATTTCATCATTGTCGCCCTTGCCGCTGAGGTCGGTAACGGAGCCGGTGGGAATGATTACCCGGTAGTCGGTTCCGTCGTAGAGATACTGGCGGTAGGCCGGGAAAACGGCAATGGTTTTCGGGTCAATCTGTGAGAACACCAGGTCGGTGAATGGCGCGGATTCTCCCTGTCGCCATAGTTCACCGGCTGCTCCCTGTGCAATCATGATTTCTGAATCGAACGAAACTGTTATATAGCTGGTTGACGCATCGAGGCGGGCAAAAGAGCTGTTGTTTGCGGGATTAACGTTTGCGGGAGCAACGGGGCCGCTGCGGCGACCAACGTATTCAATGTTGATTTCGTCGGATGCTACGAGCGCGTCGCCGGTCATGGCCACGAGGCCTTCGCGGATGCTGACCGTGTAATGCTCGCCGGGAGTGAGCTGCTGCTCGCGGAAGGTGGCGGTCAGAGTGGCATCCTTGACGCTTGCACCCGTTGCGGTTGCAATTGTTTTGCCGGTAGAATCCTTGAGCACTATGCGCTGGGCTGCGCCTGCCAGTTCGATGTTGCGGGTAAAGCGCAGGCTGATTTCGCTCAGCGAGGAAATGTAGGCCCCGGGGAGCGGCGACACGGTGTAGTCAGCGAGCAGATTAACGTCGGAGCAGAGCTGATTCCAGTCTTGGTCGAGCACCATTATGTAGGAGTCGGTGGTTGAAGTAAGCATTGAAACCACGCGGCCATCGGCGCTGTTAGCCACCGGTTTACCGGTGTTTGACAATCCGGTGCGCGAGTAGAAATCAGGATATATTTCATCGAGGCGATAAAAGTATTCGCCGCTGCGCACAGCCATTGAGGCATAGGGGTTTACGGCAGGTACGGAAGCGAGTACGTTGCCGGAGTCAGTAATGCCGAAACCGGCAATGTCGGCGTCATAAGGGCCGTCGAACACCTCGATTTTGCCGGTTGCCACGTCGTAGGTAAATGCTGCATAGTATTCGTTGCCGTAGGCATTTGCATCATCTTCGTGGATAATATAGGCTGCCCCGGTCAAGTACTTTCCGTTGGCCGACATATGCACATGGTCGATAAAATGAGTGTATTTGTAGTCGGGAGTCCACGGACGGGAGCTATTGGGGGTGAAACCAATATAGCTGACTTTGTCGGTTTGGGTGTCGTAGACGTAGGCACACATCGAAACCGGCAGAAGAATGTGTTCGGAAAGGCGGCCTACAATGTAGCGTCCGTCGGGCGAAATCGCGCAGAAGCGGTTTATTTCAGCTTCCTGATGATCCATATCGACGGATGGCAGGTTCTTAAGAGTCAGAAGTTTGCCGGTGGTGAGGTCGTAGGCGGCCGGTTTGGTGTGCCACTCATCGCCCACGTAGGCAAGGCCGACTGCACGGGAGCCGTCGGGCGTAACGGCGAGAAGCACACCGCCATTAGTGCCGCCCGGAAGGGGTAGGGTGGTCCACTTGCCCTGAGTAACGCTGTAGGTCGCAGGCATTCCGTCGCATGAGCCTACAATGAGGTTGCCGTCGTCGGTGATATCATTGATGGCAGCGACTCCGGATTCCGGCAATGATACTGCTTTCGAGGTCATGGTTTTAATATCCCACACCTCGCCGCCGCAGTCGAGCAATTCGCCTTCGTCGGTTTCGCTGCCGCTTTGGCTTATACCGTAGTTGCCGTTGTTGCTCAGCTGGCATATGTGTGTGCCGGAGGGTAGGGGATGGATGGTTGGAAAAGTCGCGGCCGATGAGCCGAAACATGCCGAAGCAACAGGCAACATCAGTGCTGCAAAGAATAACTTTTTCATCTATATGTTTGAATGAATGTGTACTATAAATTCCTATGTATCATTGCAA